>DAIUCL010000163.1:0-5819 GCA_036846185.1 Chitinophagaceae bacterium | reverse complement strand
GAATAAAAATAAATTACTTACCTTTGCGTTCCCAAAAAATATATAGAAATGGCACGTATTTGTCAGGTTACAGGTAAAACTCCACTTAAAGGTAATAAAGTATCTTTCTCAAACAAGAAAAGCATACGTCGTTTTATGCCTAATCTTCAGTCTAAGCGTTTTTACCTCGCCGAAGAAGATCGCTGGATAACACTCAAACTCACTACTAATGCTATGCGCACTATCAACAAACGTGGTCTCATGACTGTGGTAAAAGAATTACGTGCTGCCGGCGAAAACATCTAAAAAATTAATCACATCCGTAAAAAGTACTCATCATGGCAAAAAAAGGAAATAGAGTTAATGTAATACTAGAGTGTACAGAACACAAAGACTCAGGTATGGCAGGTACCAGTCGATACATGACTCAAAAAAATAAAAAAAATACATCAGAACGTATTGAACTAAAAAAATACAACCCCATTCTGAAACGTTACACCGTTCATAAAGAAATTAAATAATAGTATACCATGGCAAAAGCAGCTAAAACCGCGATCAAGAAAGACCTTAAAGCTTCTGCTGAAGCTAAAAACTGGACCAAAGTCATCCGTGCTATCCGTAGCCCAAAGACTGGTGCCTATACCTTTAAAGAACAAATCATCCACAAAGATAAAGTGAATGATTTCCTTGCCGGTAAATAGTCTTTCCAAAAAACTCACATCAAAACCATCCATTGCGATGGTTTTTTTTATCTTTGTTTATTCATGTCACAGTCCCCTACACTTCTTCTCCTACTTCTGCTAATTGCCGGTTGTCAAAAGTCTGAGCATATATCCCTAGCACCAGCCCAATCACCCTTTGAGGTATTCCCTAAAAAATTTCAACAAAACATCCTTGTCGAGCATACTGCCGCCGAATGGACCAACGTAAGCGTGCAAGCCGCTGCACAATTAACTCAATATCAACTTGCCTACCCAAGCCGCATCCATACTGTTGCGCTTCACAAAGACGACTGGCTAGCCACTCCCTACACCGACTATTTCATCCAAAATCATGGAGGCTCCACCCATACTCCGGCTGCCGCCTTCAATCGACAGCCGGGCATACTCACAGCCAATGGCGAAAATGGTCTTAGCCTTCTTAGCCCGGCAAACTGGTTGCAAGCTATACAGCAGCAGCCTCTTCACTCACCTATTGCCATCGCCCTTCAATCACAGATTACCGGCAAACACCAAGCAGCACTCACCGTATACATTGCAGCCCGCGATACTTTCGATAGCTCATTGCGCCTTATCATTTATATAATCAAAAACAAAGTAAACAGCCTCTTCCAAATCGGTGCCACCTCACAATATACACACCTCAACGTACTCGATTCGGTGCACCCTTCTGCCGAAGGTGACACGATACAAATCAACGATGCCATAATCCAAAACAAAATTTATCAAAAACACTACCCACAACTAATACTCCCCACCCAAGATCTAAGCAATCTCAGTATCGTAGCCGCTGTGTACCGACAACACCCCTTCGATTTCAGACAACATCGAGTACTCAACTCACAAAAAGTACAACTCGGTGCTAATAAATATTGGGACTAAACTGCTCTGGGGCTATTTACTACCTGCAAGCTTCTTCTACTTCCCGTCCCTTATGGGGTACGCTTCGCTTCCGTACTCCGCTAGCTTCGTACCGCTTCGTACCTCAGCGCCCTCCAGGCACGGCAGCCTCCCGGCAGTCAACTATACATCATCGATCCCGGCGAAGACACTTCCGAATACTAAAAATATTTACCCTCTTACCTCTCCATAAGCAATAAAATAATATCCCGGATATACTAGCGCAAAAAAAAATGACTCACATCACTGAGAGTCATTCGATTAAAAACTTTTTTTGATTATTTACTCCACACCGAAGGCAAAGCACCGCCACTACCATATTCATTGACCTGACCGGTAGAGAGAGTTGTCACTCTGTAATACATAGTAACCGTTGCATGCTGATAATAATGCTGATTCAAAGGATTATTGTCGGTGATATAACCCCATCCCGAAACGGTACGTGTACCATCCGCAAAAGGTTGATTATCATCCAAGTAAAGCGTATCTTTATATACCGTGCCTTTTACTACGCTAGTTTGCAATAAATTTTGGAAGTTTTTGATTATGACTTCATTTATTTTTTCACCGGCTTCGATACTAATTGTGTATTGTGCAGCACCCGACAGCGTTCCATTTTCATTCACGCTATAAATACCCATAAACTTTTTGCGTGTTACGGTTTCACAATGTTCGCCTTCATAGCCTACCTGACATTCGCATTTACCATCTTTACATACTCCACCGTACGCACAATTCACGTGTTTACATTTATCGGGCTTGCAAGAATCCAATACGACTCCTCCAAAAATTGCCAAAGTGGCCAAAAGTGTGAAAATAACTCCTTTCATTGTTCTGTTTATTCTTTTTTAAAAAGACGTCTGTAAGTATATTTCCGTTTGCATAGTCCTACTACTTGTTCGGATAATTACTTTTGACAGGTAAATATAATATGATTTTTTGTTTTCCAAATCATTTTGTACGAATTCTCTTCACAAGACTGATAAAAAAGCCTATAATCATCATGATTGTACCTATCCACAAAACATTAATATACGGAAATACGATAGCTTTCATAATTATATAGTCATCGAGCGAATTGGGTTGCATGTAGTCTATCACCGCAGCATTGGCATCAGGAATAATCTTACTCAGCCGCACATATACATCAAAGTTGGGAATCGTATCCTGTATCATCTGCTCCGACTGTGAGCGAATCACATAGGTAGGCAAAGCCTCCCCTTTCATCCCATTCATATTCACTACCGACAAGCGAGCTGACACGGCTATATCCCCCATCTGTGGCTCATAATTTTTATTGAAATTCTTGGTATCAAACCCTTCAAAGAGCATAAAACCATTTGCCAAAAATATCGTATCGCCAGCTTTCACTTGCTTTGATTTAAAGCTACTCGTGTCCGTCATTTTGCTTTTATCTACCGTAGACGTCACATAGGTAAATATGTCGTGCGTGAGATAATGGCGAGTGTCCGGGCTAGATATCAGTCCCATCTTAGGATTGATCTGTGCATTGGGGCGGAGCGTAAACTCTTCTACTACCCGACCGGTATCACTCTCGAATTTTTGATAACGAACTTTGTAATAATGATTAGGGCCATCTACCGTATCACCCATATATGTAAGGGTATAGCCTCCCATCGTGACCGGTATACTTCTAAACAGCAATACATTTTCTCTACTTTCTTTTTTGTTCTCTGCGTCAGTCTCTTTACCCATGTTAAAATCTACGCCCAGCCTATTAATAGAAATCACTTCCTTATTGTAAGATGATAATATTACCCCTATCATCATCAGTGCAAAGCCAAGATGAGCCATTGTACCTCCCCATTTGATGAGCTTCGACTTAATCACCGTAATCATATAATACAAGTTGGCCACTGCCGCCAAAATAGCAGCAAACATAAATATGACTATAGGCACCGAATGCAATTCCTGATAATACGACACTAGCAAGGTGAGCAATATCGAAATAGCCAACGGTATGGATATTTTTTTGAATACCTCCGACAAATTGGTATTCTTAAACTTCAGATAATACACAAAAGAAGTTCCTATCAATATTAGTACCGTAATCCATAACTGTATCTTGTTATAATGCGTCACCGGATCCGTCACCGTAAGCGAAGTTCCGAACATTTTATTCCACACAGGCATGGAAGTAGTATAGGTAATCTGCACCACCGATATCATCAGTATTAGTGAGCCTATAAACATCCAAAACTCTCTGGACGAAATGGCTTCTTCTTCTTTCTTGATATCAGGAATCGACTTAAAATTACGAAAGAAAAGAAATAAGGCTCCTCCCAAAAATACAAACATAAAAATCAGTAAGTGATAAAATAGCGAGCTTCCCTCACCCGTAAAGGCATGCACACTCGTGTCGCCCAAGATACCGGTACGTGTCAGAAACGTAGAGTACAAGACCAAAACAAACGAAAATATAAAAAACAATAACGTAGACTTCATGGAGTAGCCGGTAGACTTATAAATCATCGTCGTGTGTAGTCCGGCCAGCATCACCAACCAAGGTACCAGAGACGCATTCTCTACCGGATCCCAGGCCCAATAGCCTCCAAAATTGAGACTCTCGTAAGCCCATGCTCCACCCATCATGATACCCGTGCCCAATACCATACCGGTAAACACCGACCATCGAAGCAGAGGTTGTATGAGCTCCTCATAGGACTTTTGCCATAGAGCAGCTACGGCATACGCAAAAGGAAATAATGTGGCCGCAAATCCTAAGAATAAGATAGGAGGATGTATCACCATCCAGTAATTCTGCAATAATGGATTCAACCCATTGCCATCCGTCACAAAATAGAGATAATCGGGTTGTGAAAAAATAGGTGCTCCGGCCATCTGATCGCGCAGCAGCAAAAAGGGTGTTGAACCTATTTTAAGATCGCCTATATGAATACCTAGTATGGTACTAGCCAAAAATACTTGTGCCAACGCCACTACTGTCATCACAGGGGCTTCCCACTTATTGCTATCTCGCATCACAAATAATGCCAGTATACTATGCCAAAAAGTCCAAAGCAAAAAACTCCCCTCTTGTCCTTCCCAAAAACATGACAACAGATAATTGAAAGGAAGCGCTCTACTCGAATGGGCCCATGCATAGTGATACTCAAAATAGTGATTGAAAATAATGTAAAACAACACAGAGAATATGCCAATCACCGACAAACTATGGATATAAAATGACAAACGCCCCAACTGTTTCCACGCAAAACCCTGAGCAATATCCGCCGACCTGCTAGAAAAGTAAAAAGCGAAAGTAGACAGTAGAGAGGCTACAAAAGATATTATAACCAGCAATTGCCCCAGCTTACCGGGCAAGAGATGTTCGTGAAGAAACGTAGTTTGATCCAACGGAAAATAAATTGAATTGATAAAATTAAGAATTAGTCTGTCCGAGTGCTACTTGGTCGGTATTATACTTTGAGGGGCATTTCATCAGTATTTTACTACATTGAAATTCGCCATTCACCATTTTGCCCGTCATGGTGAGTCGTTCGCTACGCTCAAAGTCTTGGGGCTTGGTGCCCGAAAACACCACTTTGCGCGTAATACCCGACTCATCAGTAGCATGAAATTCGAATCGATTTGGGTCGCGTATGGGATCATACACCATCGTGTGATTAGCTGTATCCAGAATTCCTATAATCTGGACCTCTTTGCCGGGTTTTGCCTCGGCAGTCGCAAAGGTCTGATAACTACTAAAATCCCCTACCATACTCATAATGCCTGCCAATGCAGCTGCAATCACAATTAGCCCTACGATACTAGATTTTTTCATACAGCAAAGTTACGTCAGCCGTCGATATCCACCTAATAGCTTTATACTATTGCAGTATAATATATTTATGTATTGGGGCTATCGACTTCGAATATAAGTGCATCTACTTTCCGTCCCTTTCGGGGTACGCTACCGCTCCCGTGCTCCGCTGCACTTCGCACCGCCTCCTGCGTCGGCGCCCTTCAGGCACGGCAGCCTTCGAGCATAGTCTTTTCTTCGTCGGTCTTTGGGCTCATACGTATTGCGACTTACATACTTTGACATACGGCATATCATTTCATTGTATGTAAACATCGTCGACACTTTGTATTTGGCTTGCTGAAGAAATTACCGAACCCTCAAAGCTAGCCCCGATTGCAATCTACCGTGTACCCACATCTTTTTTATTGTAGTATTGCAAAAAAAAGATGTTACGA
>DAIUCL010000162.1:0-5820 GCA_036846185.1 Chitinophagaceae bacterium | reverse complement strand
AGATAACCTGAGCAAATGAATACGATGAGAAAAACAGGAGATACAATAGACTTTTGTAAAATGTTTTTGTAATTATTTGTTTCATTTTCAGAAAATTTTCATAAAAATAACAAAAATCCATTCATTAGCAATAAAATTTAAGCAATTCGTCGTATTTATTATTATCCAGGCATTTTCGACTGTTCTTAGTCAGTGGCCATTCAGTGAATACATTATGAAAAAGACAATGAAATGGCAGAGACACCACAAATCCTATAATACAAGAAGCATATAAAAGATGATAAATGGAATAGACGATGAAAGATAGCCGTGATAGTAGTGGATATACCGTAGGCTTGCCGAAGGTATAGGAGCGGATAGCACGAAGTAGATGAGTAAAGCAAGCATGATGAGCTCCAAAAAAAATACCGAAGTGTAAGCTGAACACTTCGGTATAAAACCCAGATTTTGCTATAGAAAATCTACCATGTATTACAAGCACCTGGAGCCCCTATGGTTGCATTTACTGTGCCTTGCAAATCACAACCTGTTTGAAAATCTATGGATTCTTGGGCGGTGATAATGACATTTGACGATGTACCTGTTACATAGTTGCCTGTGGTTTGAAAAGGATTTACATTAAAACCAGCCTCTACAAACAAACCCTTGTGGGTATGGGTAGCATTATTGGTAAGATTTTGGAGGTATTTAGTACCTGCCATTTGTACAGCTGCACCTGCATCGAGTAGGCCATGTCCCATTTCATTATTCCATGTTCCATTGGCAGTATTGGTATTGTAGTTGTAGCCTCCTACTTTTCGCGAAGTTCTTTTCATAATTTGATCGACTTGGGTTCGAGTAAGACATTCATTGACAGATAGAATAAGTGCAGCAACTCCTGCGGCATGTGGGCAAGCAGAAGATGTACCATTGAAACCACCTGTATAATTCCCAGCCACTCCGGCAGCTGTATTATAACCTACAGAACCTTGCCTATCAGTAGTAGCCATAATAACGCCTGGCGCCATAACATCTAGGCCTGTTCCATGATTACTTCCCCACCAGTTTTCATTATCACAGGATGTGGGACTTTTGCGTTGACCACATGGACTCATAGCACCTACAATTACAAGATCTGGATTAGAATTTTTTGGATAAATCAGTGCAGTAAGATTATCATTACCAGCAGAAAACAACACCATACAACCTAATCCTCCTCTACCATTATTGAGTGCATTTGTGACTGCGGCATCGAATAAGGCACTAGGATTATTCCAGCCCCATGAATTACTTAAAATTTCAGCTCCATTAGTTCTGGCCCAATTGAATCCATCGGACATTTGAGCCCATGTAAAAGTATTAAAATTGACAGATACGGCAAACCAGTCGGCATTGTAAGCTACACCAGATACGCCCAAATTGTTATTACCTGATGCGGCTGCTATACCAGCGCAAGCTGTACCGTGAGAACCAAATACGACATTAGGTGAAGTGGCGGTCATAGCGTTGTATCCAGTATTCTGCAAATTGCCACTTAAGTCAGGATGATTATTTTCAACACCTTCATCAATGATAGCAATATCTACATTATTAGATCCTGTAGTGATAGGCCATGCATTACAGACACGAGTATCCATACCTGCTACACCTGCTACATTACCACTATTGTTTCCTGTGTTTTGTAATCCCCATTGGGTATTAAACAAGGGATCATTGACACAATCTTTTTTAGCTTCACCAAATAATTCGGGTTCGGCGGCCAGAAAGAGATCCGTTTCGTGCAAAATGATAGCTGCTTGTACTTGAGTATGAGTTGCATGAGGACTTGGGCAGAGCATTACCCATTCGGGCATAAAGGGGTTCTGACCCACAATCGTGAAATTGATTTTATTCACTTCTTGTTTTAAAATAGATATATCCTTTAGATCTTTTAGCCCTACCCATATATAGTTTGTAACAGCTACTCGATCATTGTCGCTATTGGTATAGCAATAGGACGTATTGATAATAGCGGGATCTGTTCGTAATTGAAGGAGCTGTTTTTCTAGCTCTTCATGACTTAGGTTTGCATCAGTAAATTTAATTTCTGCAAAGTAATTCGCTGGATTAGCTATTCTGGGGTCTGCATTGGCATATTCTTTTATTAATCTTTGCTGATAAATATCTTGAACAAATTTTTCAACACTTGCGATTCCTTCTAATTTTTTTATTAGTGTTTCTTCCCTATTTATCGATGTGAGAATATAGGCGTGTGTTGTGATTTTATTTAAAGGTATTCGCTGATCTTTGTAATAATAGAAGTCTGTAGCATACATTGAGTGAACTATCAGAAAACAGCTCAACAAAAAGAGTAATTTTTTCATGGCTATTATTTTTTATAGTTTGCTTTGATAGCTTCATTTTCAGCTTTCAAGGTTTTTATTTCTTTTTTCAGTTCAATAAGATACAAGGTTAGCTCTTCGATTTTTTCCATGAATTTAGCATCCATTGTAGCTACGTCGATACCTGTTTCTACCATTTGTTCGGCAGAGGGTACATTAGGCAAGTGTTTATATTCTTTGACAAATGCTTCTACGTCTTCAAGAGGCATGAGCTTGTAGTTGTCTGCGAAAACATAGTCGGCCCAGTTAGCTGAATTATTGACTGCGACTTTAAGTCTTTCAGTCATGATACCACCTTCCACATAGAGTCTATAACTACCAGGCAAAGATGTAACATTGCCAATAGATACTTTATTACCCGAACGGTGCCAACCCATAATATTGGCTTTTGTACCAGTACCACATACATTTTGAAGTCGCAATATATCGGTTGATCCATTATAAGCAAATCCAACACCACAATAGGAAGTATCATTATCAGAATTGATTGTTTCAGAAAACATAAGTCTACCTGCTTCAACTGAATTGACGGTAGAGGAGCCCAGTTTTATTCCTCCATTGACAACAACAGCAGTATTTGGCGTATTAGTTCCAAAACCAACACGTCCATTGGTATCAATTACCATCCGAGCACCTTTGCCAGCATTCTCGATATAGAATTGATTGTTTGTTAATCCAAGACCATTAGAGGTACCTCCAATACCTTGAAGCCACACATTAGAGGTTGTAGTATTACCACTTTTTAGTCGAATAAGAGAAGAACGATCACCTGTAGTGGATGTATTATCTAAATTTAGTAAAACAAAATTTCCAGAATTATCTCTTGCATCTATCCTTGAGATAGGAGATGAAGTACCTACGCCCATATTTCCAAAACTATCAATTTCGACTCTTGTCAAGTTACCTCTTGTTCTGATCTGCATGGAACGTCTATTTCCATTATTGTAAATCAAGCCTCCATCTGCACTGTTGAGCGTATTACCAAATAGCACACCACTCTCGTTTGTTGCCGGAGTAAGAATAGATACATAGTTATTAGATGCTGCTTCAGCAACTATAGCGGTATTGGCATTAGAAGTAACTCCAGATTCAGATCTTGTTACCACAAGTTTACGATTAGGTTCAGTGTTTCCAACTCCAACATTTCCATTACTATTAATGGTCATTCTTATTGGAATTCCTGTTAGAACATTATTATCCCCTCTTGTCGCAAAATGCAATTTACCGGTACTTTGTGAACTTATCCTCTCATGCATAATGGCTGCACCGGTCACATTTGAAGCACTTGATTGAGAAAATCCAAGTGCAATACCTGTTGCATTCGTATTATTGTCATTTCTTATTCTCATAGTGATTTGATTGATATTAACACTGTCCCCAGATTTTGCATTTAATCCAGTAGTTAATACATCCAGTTTTTGTTGTGGATCATTAGTGCCAATACCGACATTAGTGCCATTATCTAATAGTTGTGAATTAGCAGCACCACTGCCTCCCACTCCAAATTTAACTAGGATATTTTCGGTGCCGGAAATACTAGATCCTGTAGGATTTTCCCATGTTGCCACACCATCCGCATCCGATGTAAGCACTTTGCCAACACCAGGATTACCTCCTTGCATACGGATTTGCCCATTGACATCCAAAGCAGTAGTGGGGGCAATAGTACCTATACCTACATTGCCCGCTCCATTGATGGCAAGTCGGTCGGTATTGTTAGTCCCTAACAATAGGAAAGCATTTTCACGATTGATAAGTCGGGCATTATTGCCATTGGTTCGTATCTCAAAGCCATCTGTTGCCGTGTGTCCCATGGTACTATTAGTAAACTTCATGGTATCACTGGCATTGGCATTGCTAATATGAACCGGTGCTGCGGGAGCTATATTGTTACCAATCCCTACTCTCTCAGTTGCATAGTCGATATGTATTTTCAACCGACTAGTACCAGACTTGAATAAACTCAAACCTATATTGCCTCCTGAGCTAACTAAGAAACGCCCCAAACCATCCGTTGAAGTCAATCCATTGTTACCAAATGCCAGTAGATTAGCATAAGGATACAATCCTGCAAGACCGGGATAAGCCCCTGGATATGTACTCCCGTATTTCGTAAATGTTGAATAATTATTGGCACCATCACTATACATCGTAAAGCGACCTGCTCCATTGGCATTCGTATTCTGCATGCGAATATGCTCTAGGACAGATGCGGCATTGGCATTGACGTGCACTCGGGCTGAAGGTGATGTTGTTCCGATACCGATATTGGTACCATTATCGAATATCTGAGAGGTCGCATTCACGTTGCCACTTCCGTCGGTCTTCTCGATAAAGTTATTTAAGGCTCTCGTATTACTACCATTTTTGGTACTTCCTGCACGGTCGGCATAGATGGCATAGGGTACGCTGAGGAGCTGTGTAGTACCTAAGTCGACATAGTCACTGCCGCCTTGGGGGTCGATAGCTACGCGGATATACTTATTGCCAGTTTCCCATTTTACGTTTTTCATTTCGCCGAATAGGGCTTGCCCATTACCTATTTGTAATGAGTACAAACCGAAATCGTTGGTGGTGACGCTTTGTACTTCTTCGTACTCTGCTTGGCCGGCATCGGCGGTAGGTAGTACGGAGAGTTTGACGCTGAGACGCTGCTTGGAAATAGGATTACCCTTGGCATCGCGGGCTATGCCTTGGTAATTGAATTGCTGAGGCACTTGTGCGTACAAAGCGCTACTGAGCAATAGCATCATCACCGCTTTGCTGATGTGTTTGAAAATTGTTTTCATGTGTTTACGTTTTAGTGTTTTGTATAAAATTTTTAAAGGAATAGATTAATTTATCTTTTGAACTTGATAGCTGTACTTGCCCATAATGCCTTGCGAATCGGCCTTGTGGAGAAAGAGATAATAATTACCTGAGGCATAGGTTTCGAGGTTGATACTAAGTTTGTTACTTCCAATCTCTAGAGGACCATTGCTACTTTGTAGTATACGACCAGCGGCATCATACACATCTAATTGGTAGTTGCCAATTTGAGATTCTTGTAATTCGAGATAGACGATACTGCTTGTCGGATTTGGATAGACACGGATTTGATCACTAAGCGATGTTAGCGAAGAACCCGGCTGCGCTGAAGGAGAAGTCATTTCTCCATCGTGGGGCTGAAGATAACCTTGTGTAATGATGAGAGAGGGATGATGCGCAGTGTGAACGAGGGTCATTTCTCCAATTGCATAGTCGTAAGTATTGCCTTGATGAGTGACACTACCACCAGATACACTGAGGGTGTGTTGGGCATTTGTGACTACATTAAAAAATAGTATGAAAATGGGAATGACGAAATGTAATGGATGTTTTTTCATAATGAAGTTTTTTTAATTAGAATTTATTAGTATAAAAATATCATGTTATATCCAATGCAAATGTCCACCACAATTAAAACTGAATAATTTTTATG
>DAIUCL010000161.1:0-5870 GCA_036846185.1 Chitinophagaceae bacterium | reverse complement strand
TTCCATGCCCAGTACGTAACCAGCTTACGTTGTGGTAGGTTTACGGATAATCATTCGTATTTTATTATTTTCAAAATAAGCTCTGATGCACTTCCCAACAATTTGAATCACTTATTATTGTAGTATGTATCACTATTTCTATACCGAGATATTAATCATGTAAGTTGTACAAATGTATTTGTGACCGGAGGCATGTGTATAGTAGTAGCTGCGGCAACGATAGGAGCAAAAAGCCCACAGTGTGTGTGCTTAGTGATGCAGGAAGCAGAGGGGCGGAGGGACGGAGCCACCTCTGCGACCATGCATCACAGGCACACACACGAGGACTTGAAGCGGATAGCGTGTGTGCCGCCCTCGAAATTAGAAACTAGCTAGATGAGTTTAATTGATTTCTGCTTGTTTTGCAATGGCTTTGCCTGCGATATAGCCTGTAGTCCATGCGTGTTGAAAATTGTAACCTCCTGTGATACCGTCTACATTCATCAGTTCTCCTCCGATGTAGATACCCTGCAGTATGTTACTTTGCATAGTGTGGGGATCGATTTCGTGTGTATGTATTCCGCCACAGGTAACAAATTCTTCTTTGAATGTAGTTTTCCCATTGACCTTCATCGTATGAGTGGTGAGGGTGTGAATAAGTTTATTTTGCTCTTTGGAGGGCAATTCACTCCATTTGGTGGCGATGTCGATACCGGCCACGCTTATTAGGTATTCCCAAAGTCGGTTGGGCATCGCAAAGGGATTTTTTTGTTTGAGACTAAGTCCTCGACATTGTTCTCTGAGTTGTGCCCATCGGCTGCGTATACTATTCTCTTTTTCGCCCAGCCAATTGATTTGAATATCTACTTGATAGTTATTCTCAGCAAGATAAAGCGCTCCATAGGCGGATAGTTTTAATACTGCCGGGCCGCTCAGCCCCCAGTGGGTGATGAGCAAGGAGCCGCTATATTCGAGGCCACTGCCTACTATTCTTACTATGGCTTGAGATACGGATAATCCCATAAGGGCACACAGCTTAGGATCGGGTATTTTGAAGGTAAATAAAGAAGGGATTGGATGGGCTATGGTATGTCCCATGTCAGTTATCCAGTGATATTGTTCTTTTTTGGGATATCCTCCACATGCTAGAAATAAATAATCGGCTTGCAATACCTCTCCATTTCTGCTATGTATTACAAATGCATGGCCTTGACTTTGTATACGTTGTATATCGGTATTGACTCTAATTTCTATCTTATGGGCTGAGCAAGCTTTCAAAAGCGTATCTATAATTGTTTGTGAACTGTTGGTAATGGGAAACATGCGTCCGTCAGATTCTGTTTTCAACTCTACACCATGTTCTTTAAACCATGCTATTGTATCGGTGGGCGCAAATTGCGAAAAGGTTTTTTTGAGAAAGGCTCCACCCCGTGGGTAGCGTTTTATCAACTCTGAAAGTTTGAAACAAGCATGGGTGACATTGCAACGACCACCTCCGCTTACCTTGACCTTTTGTAGAACCTGCGATTGTTTTTCTACTACCAATACATCGAGATCTTCATTGTGATAGGCTGCCTGAATAGCGCAAAATATTCCGGAAGCCCCGCCACCTATAACAATTAGTTTTTTTCTCACCGGCTCAAAGGTAGCTCTATTTATTGTTTACAAACTACGATTAGTCAATATAATGGGTTATTTCAGCAATTTTTAAATGTACAAAATCCATTGAAAATGTATGATAGATATAACCTATTTTTGTGCCCGTTTAAAATCCAAAAAGAATGAAATTACAAATGGTTGACTTGCAAAGTCAATATGCTAAAATTAAACCTCAAGTTGATGCAGCGATACAAGAAGTTATTGATACGACAGCCTTTATAAATGGTCCTCAAGTAAATCTATTTGCCAATGAGCTAGCTAGCTATCTCAATGTATCTCATGTGATACCCTGTGCTAATGGTACGGACGCCCTACAAATCGCCATGATGGCTCTAGGCTTAGAACCAGGAGATGAAGTGATTACGCCATCATTTACCTACATCGCAACAGTTGAAGTGGTAGGCCTACTCAGACTAAAACCTGTATTTTGTGAAGTAGACAAAGACACCTTCACTATGGATCCGACCTCTATAGAAAAACTTATTACTCCCAAAACAAAAGCCATAGTGCCCGTGCACCTTTACGGACAAAGTGCAGATATGCAGCCTATACTAGATATAGCCAAAAAACATAAGCTTTTTGTCATAGAAGATACAGCTCAAGCCATCGGGGGTTACTATACCTTCCCAGACGGGACACGCAAAGCCAATGGAACAATGGGACACATAGGCACCACCTCTTTTTTCCCGTCCAAAAACTTAGGGTGCTATGGAGATGGGGGTGCTATCTATACCAATGATACTGAATTGGCTCAACGCATCAAAATGGTGGCCAATCATGGTCAACGAATAAAATATGTGCATGACTTAGTGGGATGCAACTCTCGCCTTGACACCATGCAGGCAGCTATACTTCGTGTAAAGCTTCCACTACTCGACTCTTATTGCGAAGCACGTCGCAAAGCTGCTGACTACTATGATCAAGCATTTGCGAACAACACGGCAATACAGACACCTGTACGCAAAGAATATAGCTATCATGTATATCATCAATATACACTCATCTTAAACGGGGTGAATAGAGATGATATTCAAAAAGAGCTTGCCGAAGCAGGAGTACCTACCATGGTGTACTACCCTATACCAGCACACAAACAAAAAATGTTTGAAAGCTTTGGCTTGGGAGATTTACAGCTCAAAACGACCGACTGGCTTACAGAGCGTGTAATATCGCTGCCTATACATACCGAAATGACGGAAGAACAACAAACATATATAGTAAACAAATTATTAGAAAGCATTCAAAAGCTAACAAAATGAATATAGCAGTAGTAGGCACCGGTTATGTAGGTCTTGTATCGGGCACTTGTTTTGCCGAATCAGGCAATCATGTGATATGTGTTGATATCGATGCCAAAAAAGTAGAGCGATTATCGGATGGCGAAATCGTGATTTATGAACCCGGACTAGAGGTACTTTTCCACAGAAATCTTAAAGAAAATCGTTTACATTTCACTACTAATCTTCGTGAAGCTGTCGATAAATCCGACCTCATCTTCCTAGCTCTGCCCACCCCTCCCGGCGAAGATGGCTCTGCCGACTTGCGCTATGTACTTGGTGTAGCCGAGGAAATCGGAAAACTATTGGCAGAAATAAAGGAATACAAAGTAATTATTAACAAAAGTACCGTACCTGTAGGTACCGCCGAAAAAGTAAGCGCTAAAATTCAGGAACATTATTCCGGCGAATTTGATGTAGTGAGCAATCCCGAATTCCTTCGTGAAGGTGTCGCAGTCGATGATTTCATGAAGCCAGACCGTGTGGTAATTGGCACACGCTCTGAACGCGCAAAAAAACTGATGCATCAGCTTTATGCCCCTTTCGTTCGACAAGGAAATCCCATTTACTTCATGGACGAAAGAAGCTCTGAAATCACCAAATATGCTGCCAATTCTTATTTGGCTATGCGTATCACCTTCATGAACGAACTAGCCAACCTATGCGAAAAAGTAGGGGCTGATGTAGAAACCGTTCGAATAGGTATGGGTAGCGACAACCGAATTGGCAAGCGTTTCTTATTTCCAGGGATTGGATATGGCGGTAGCTGCTTTCCGAAAGATGTACAAGCACTTGTACAAACATCCGGACAATATGGATATGACTACAATATACTCAATGCAGTAATGGAAGTCAATGACAAACAAAAATTAATCCTTGCCGACAAAATAATTCGCCATTTTGATGGCAATCTTCAAGGCAAACGCATCGCCATTTGGGGCATCTCTTTCAAACCCAATACTGACGATATACGCGAAGCTCCGGCTCTATATATTATACCAAAACTTATACTGGCAGGTGCCGAAGTATGTGTATACGACCCCGAAAGCATGAAAAATGCGCAAGCATACTTCAATGAAAATCATCCAGAGCTTGTAGGAAAAATATATTACGGTAGCGACGCCTATGATGCCTTGAAACGTGCCGATGCGTTAGCTATATGTACCGAATGGACCATCTTCCGTACACCCGAATTCGACACCATTAAAGCACAGCTCAAAAAGCCTATCATCTTTGATGGACGCAACCTGTATGAACTAGACCAAATGAAACAATTCGGATTTTACTACAACTCTATCGGCCGAAAAACTATATTGAACAACTAATATGAAACGAATACTTATCACCGGGGGAGCCGGATTTTTGGGTTCTCACCTTTGTGATCGATTCATCCGAGAAGGCTACAGTGTCATAGCAATGGATAATTTGATCACAGGCAATATCCGCAATATTGAACACTTATTCAAGCATCCCCACTTTGAATATTATCATCACGATGTCAGCAAATTCGTACATGTACCCGGTCATCTCGATTACATACTTCACTTTGCATCTCCCGCCAGCCCCATCGACTATCTCAAAATGCCTATCCAAACCCTTAAAGTAGGATCACTAGGCACACACAATCTTTGCGGACTTGCCAAAGAAAAAAAAGCACGAATGCTTATCGCTTCTACCTCAGAAGTATATGGCGACCCTCTAGTACATCCACAGACCGAAGAATACTGGGGCAATGTCAACCCCATCGGCCCACGTGGTGTATATGACGAAGCCAAACGTTTTCAAGAAGCCATCACCATGGCCTATCACAATTTTCATGGCGTAGAAACACGAATTGTTCGAATATTCAACACGTATGGCCCCCGCATGCGACTCGACGACGGCAGAGCCCTACCTGCATTTATGAGCCAAGCTCTCAATGGCCAACCTATCACCGTGTTTGGCGACGGCTCTCAAACACGCTCCTTTTGCTATGTCGACGACCTCATCGAAGGCATATACCGACTGCTACTTAGCGACTATCACCTACCTGTCAATATCGGCAATCCCCACGAAATCTCTTTAAAAGAATTCGCCGAAGAAATACAACAACTCACCGGCACCAGCTCCGAGATCATTTACGAACCGCTTCCGCAAGACGATCCCAAACAAAGACAACCAGACATCTCCAAAGCCAGAGAAATACTTCAATGGGAACCCAAAGTAGGTCGAAGCGAAGGACTCCGAATCACTCTCGATTATTTCAAAAAAGAACTTGGTGTAGCCTAACTATGAACATCCTTTTTGTCTGTATCGGAAACATTTGTCGCTCTCCCATCGCCGAAGGCATTCTTAAACATCTTGCTGCCAAAGAGAATCTACAATGGCACATCGACAGTGCTGCTACCCAACCTTACCACATCGGAGAAGCTCCCCATCAGCACTCCCAACTGGTATGCGCACAGCAAAATATAGATATTTCCACACAACGAGCCCGAAAATTCACCGACGTCGATTTTCAAAAATTTGACAAAATCTATGCCATGGCGATTGATGTCATGGATGAAATTGTCCATATTTCGGGTAGCTCACTAAACCCTCACAAACTCCAACTTTTTCTCGAAGAGCTATATCCCGGACAAAAGCGTTCCGTCAAAGACCCCTGGTATGGCGAACTTGACGGCTATTACGAAGTATTCGACCAGATTAATAACACCTGCAAAATCATTATCGAAAAATACAAGCACTCCTCTCGCTAAACACCTCATAGCACAAACAATCAGTACAATAATAGTCTCAATATATTTCATTTCTTGGAGCGCATCTACAGGCCCTAGCTCACCGACAGTCCCGCTATCCGCTCCTACCGCATCTCAAAAAGTCAAGCTATTGCATACCCCGTAAGATGCGGTATCCACTTCTATCCTACCGTGTACCCACATCTTTTTTATTGTAGTATTGCAAAAAAAAGATGTT
>DAIUCL010000160.1:0-5970 GCA_036846185.1 Chitinophagaceae bacterium | reverse complement strand
ATTATCATCAACACCGAATGGATTATGGTGATGTGAGTGTACTACCCAGTCCTTACTTCTTCTATCCTATGAAGGCGAATGAAGAAATACTCGTAGAGCTGGCTCCCGGCAAGTCGCTACTAATTCGATTCATGTACTACAGCGAGCCCGATGCCGAAGGTAACCGTCATGTGTATTTCAAGCTCAATGGTCAAACCCGCGATGTAATCGTAAAAGATAAATGTATACAAGTAAATACGATAAAACACAGTAAGGCTAGCGAAGCTCATCAGATAGGTGCTCCGCTGCAAGGTATGCTCGCTAAGGTATTGGTAAAAGAAGGTGATTCCGTAAAGCGAAACCAGCCATTGTTTGTAATAGAAGCTATGAAGATGGAGAGCAATGTCGTGTCACCGGTAGATGGTATTATAGAACGAGTACACATCACAGCCTCCACAATGGTAGAGCAAGACGACTGTATTATCAGTTTTTCTCAGGCCCCAAATTCATAACAAAAAATATAACACACATATTGAAATAATAAGTATATAAGAGTATATTTGTAGTATGGCAAAACTATTGAATATCTATTTCCACTCAGCCTTCAGCTATCATGCTATCAATATAGTATTGGCTATTTTTTTGCCTATCACACTATGTTTTTATTTGGGATATCGATGGTCAGAAATAAGAGTTGAATTGCTTTTTGCAATCGTCATGTATATCCTCATCGAGTGGAGTATAGGAGGCTACCGTTCGATGAAAAAAGGATATCAACACTATTCTCAATCAAAATAGAAAAGTATTTAGTAGTCTGATAATTATAAAAATTTCTTTGTCATCGACAGTACTTCGATGGAGCGGAGTTGCGACGCTCCGTTTGGGCTGCACTACTTTGTGCATCGATACTTCAGCCGGTGTTGACAAGTATGTAGGGTGATAGCTGATATTAGTAGAAGTCGATGAAAGCTAGCCTCGATAGGAGTGGATATACCCCGGAGCTTGCGGAGGAGTATAGTAGCGTATAGCGAGATGTGGCCAAATAGTGCTACTCCGATCAGCTCCAATAATATTTATAAAAGCGTAATAAAATAATCGTAATGATGAGGACTAAAGACGGTGTAGGATACGATAATTTTTGTATTCAAAAAATCGATAAGAGGTGAGATGAAAAAGCCAGCGTTTGAATTTTTCTTTGAAAGCCATTTTGGTTTTGGAAGGGTCGTACTGGAACTCCCACGATTGGGCATCGACCATCGATCGAGCTACCGTAGGATGAGTGCCTACAAAGGGGGCTAGATCATCTATGGCCGTGTAGTCAAATTCGGATTGATCGGGTATGTATTTGTTTTCGTTGCTCCAGTACTGTTGCACA
This sequence comes from Chitinophagaceae bacterium, assembly GCA_036846185.1. GTDB lineage: Bacteria > Bacteroidota > Bacteroidia > Chitinophagales > Chitinophagaceae > OLB11. The sequence goes on along the minus strand of DAIUCL010000160.1, from coordinate 4,616 downwards.
CCCGCATATTTTTCTTGCATTTTGGCAGGAGGTCTTACCCATCCGTAGTGGTATACGTGTGCATCGATGAGTACTACCTGAAGTTTCTCATTGGGTTTTTTTCGGAAGCCTTGCGCATCTCTGTACGAAAAGATGTCTTTCCTGTTTTTGATAATTCGGATCTCTCGCCGATACCAATTAGAGGTAGTGCCGATATAGGAGAAGCTGCCCCAAAAATGGTAGTAGGAAAACAACAAACCTTCAACTGCATCATCCTGTCGGTAGCGATGCATTGCTTCTTGAATGTTTGTATAATCTTTTTCGTGAAATACTTCGTCGGCTTGCACATAGAGGCACCAAGTGTAAGTGTCGGGTATTAGTGCCAGGGCTTTGTTGGTCTCGATGGCGAGCACTTCTCCATTGCGAATAGCTTCTTTATCCCACTTCGAATAGTGGATACGTAGCTTAGGCGAATCGATAGATCGTATGAGGGCTTCGGTGTCATCCTCGCTATCGCCGAGTAGTACATAAAATACATCACAGAGTGGCAGAGCCGATAAGATACTTTCTCTCACGGGATAGGCATAGCGTACCGCATTTTTGACAATCGTAAATCCCGCACAAAGCATGGTCAAAGTTACAGAGATGGAATGAATATTTCTTCTAAGCAAAGCTGTAAAAAAGCAAAAGATAAAAAATGATTATCTTGTGAGCCAAAATAGGGAGTAAGGTGAAACGAATCGGAATATTGGGCAATGGTAGCTGGAGTTCAGCACTGGCCAAGTTATTGACAGATAATCAGGTAGATATCCACTGGTGGATGCGCAATGAGGATTCGATAGCTCATATACAGCGTACCGGACAAAACCCGCATTATTTGTCGATGGTACGTTTCAATATGAATCGAATTTCGTTGTATCATTCGCTGCTAGATTGTTTGCAAGCGGCTGATATTATTGTGGTAGGTATTCCCTCAGCATTTGTGAAAGAGGTGTTCGATATGCTGCCTAAGAATGCCTTACAGGGTAAGTATATTGTATCCGCAATTAAGGGAATCTTGCCGGGCAAGAGTCAATTACTGAATGATTATTTGCAAGAACAATTTGATATATCCATGGATCATTATTGCTGCATCACGGGTCCATGTCATGCTGAGGAGGTCGCTGCAGATAAGCTTTCTTATCTTACGTTTGCTTCAGAAAATATGGAGTTTGCATCGGATATTGCTACTCGCTTTCACAAGTATAATCTCAAAACGGTATTGAGCGAGGATATCTATGGTGTGCAATATGCTGCGGTGCTAAAAAATATTTATGCATTGGGTGCCGGTATTGCACATGGACTAGATTATGGCGATAATTTTTTGAGTGTGTATATCACCAATTGCTTTTCAGAGATGCAACAGTTTATGGAGGTCATCAGTACCCAGTCGATGCATCACTACAATACCAGTGCCTATTTGGGTGATTTGCTAGTCACATGCTATTCACTGCATAGTCGTAATCGTACTTTTGGCAATTTTATCGGAAAAGGATACTCTGTAAATGCTGCCAAACTAGAATTGAATATGGTAGCAGAGGGTTACTATGCTTCGAAAGGCATTTATGAAATTGCCAAAAAATATCATTATACATTGCCCATTGCCACTACTATATATAATATATTGTGGCATGGACATCAGGCTGCAGCAGCGTTTCAGTCTATAGAGGATATTCTGTGCTAAGAGTAATTAAAAATCAAAAAGTTTTTGGACAATTGATAGGTATGTTTTTATCACGACTATACTTATTATCGAATGAGCAATATATCACCTCGCAGTAGTATTTTACCACATACTGTTTCAGCTTCAATAAAATAAAAGTAGGTATCGGTAGGAGCTTTTTTGTTTTGGAACTCGCCATTCCAACAAGCATCGGGTGTATCACTTTCAAATACTCTTTGTCCCCATCGATTGTAAATAGTCCAATAGAAATTAGTAAAATTTGCTTGCTGTTTTATACCAAAACAATCATTCAAACCATCGTTGTTCGGAGAGAAGGCGTTCGGAATAAAAATGTCTTTTTGTTCATTTTTATAAAGAAATACGGTAATAGAGTCTAGATCAATACATGACCCAACTTGACCTATAACATAAAAAGTAATTGTACTGTCAATTGTTGCCAAAGTAGTGCTACCCGTAGGATTACTAAGCGAAGAAGTAGGAGACCAAAGATAGTTTTCGGCACCGCTTGCACTCAATTCGACTACTTTATTATTACATTCTGCATCTCTATTTTTACTTACATAGACATCTATATGATCTATGACTTCTATAGAGGCTGTAGCAGATCCGGTACACCCTTCGATACTAGTACCTACTACATAGTAGATAGTATTACTTTCGGGAAATGCCCAAGGAGAAGCACTCGTATAGTCGCTTAATCCGGGAGTAGCATCCCAGGAGTAATAATCTGCCCCACTGGCGTTTAGTAATACACTATCTCCACGGCATAGTAGAAACGTACTGGGGGTAATGGATACAGGAATGGACTGAATGAGCGAAAGAGCCACAGTGGATGTGGCACTACATCCATTAATATCTGTACCGGTCACGGTATAAGTACCCATTGTGGTCGGTACAAAGGGAATCCCATTACTTATGCCTCCACTCCAAACATACTGCTGTGCACCTGTGGCATTTAGTGTAGTAGACTGGCCGGGGCAGAGCTGGGCAGGGTTTGCGCTAGCACTTACATTGGGTATAGGATAGACCTCTACATATACAGAGTCTACACCTGAGCACCCGTTGGTGTCGATACCCGTCACTACATACCACAGTGAGGAGGAAGGTACAAAGGTTACTCCGGAAGCCACCCCATTATTCCATGTATAAGTGTTTGCTCCTGTGGCTTGAAGTGTGACAGGATTACCTGCACATATTCCGGTATGGCTGCTCGTGGCAATTATATTGACCGGTGGGGGTAAAGTGACAGCGGCTTGGAAAGAGTAACTACTAATTTCATTGAAATTATTAATGGCAGTGAGAGTAACGGTATAGGTACCCGGAGCAGCATAGGTATGAATAGGACCCTGTAGAGTAGAGGTATTGCCATCACCAAAGTCCCAGAGCCAACTAACAATGAAACCACTATTGGCTATAGAATAATCTATAAATTGAAAAGTGAGCCCTGTACAAATATTGATTAAGGTGTAGTACGCATTAGTAGTAAACGGATGACATACACAGCTAGGCACACTGGTAAGTGGATTCACAATACTATTATTGGTAAGGCTATTTACAAATCCATGTGCATAAAAGCTATGCGGGTTCGGGCCAGCTTGGCCGGGATAAAAATTGACAACATCTACTTCGATACTATGATTACCGGCTGGGTAATAACCGAGATGTGTAACAGTATCTAGAGAAAGCCAAGTAGCAGCACTCTGAAAGGGAGCCTGACCATAACCTATGGACATGCCATCAATGCGCAAGTCAGCCACATAATTGTCAAATCCTAGGGCTAGATTGAAAAAAAGGGAATCGGCCACACATGTTCTGAAATCGAATCGAAAAGTAATATTATAAAAGCCTTGATTAGGATTGCTTGTATTGTAACTACATGGTTCTGCATAGCTTATCCAACCGGTATTGGGTATCACAGCCGCATTCATGTTCGGAGTACATACTACTGATGCTGTGTTATTGACAGCCCCGGGTATATTTTGCGAATTTGTAATAATCCACCTTGGGTCGGGATCACCAATGGGTATTGCACTATTGGAGGTAGGATTATATCCGGTATGAAGAGGGAGTGAATTGACAAGGTAGCATTGACCAAGTATTATTTCTGAAGCAGTAAAAAGTACAAAAAATAAAAGGAGAAAATTTTTCATGAAGGAATGAATTGGTTCTTACAAAAATAATATATGAAAATCTAAAAATTCTAATACCATTAAAGATAATATGGAGTATTTCAGATAAAATATTAACGTATAGCCCATTTTCAAAATATTGCTATTCTTCTTACCAAGGTGGCATTGAATTAGTACTCTATTGTATAATTCATTCAAGATAATCATAGCAAAGGAGATAGTAATTTCAATTTTCGTTTCGTATCATAATTACATAATTTAAATAATCACTCATGCCATTTTTGCACATAATGTAACGCCAAATGAGTATATCTCTACTTGGCAAAACCTAGTACATGTTATAATTTCGCTTCGCTATGGCAAAAGGTGGTGCAGAAACTCCTCTCATGCAGCAACACGCTGCTATCAAACGAAAGTATCCGGATGCAGTTCTCCTATTTCGTGTAGGTGACTTCTACGAAACATTTGGGCGTGATGCTATTATCACCGCCGAAGTGCTCGGTATCACCCTTACCAAACGCAACAATGGTGCCGCTGCCTCTTCCGAACTCGCAGGCTTTCCGCATCACGCCCTCGATACCTACCTGCACAAGCTTGTAAAGGCAGGATACAGAGTGGCTGTTTGCGACCAGCTCGAAGACCCCAAATTCGCTAAAGGAATCGTCAAAAGAGGGGTTACTGAATTGGTGACTCCGGGTACTGCTACCAATGAAAAATTGTTGGAAAATAACTCAAACAACTTTTTAGCAGCTTTATTCCTGGGTGATGCTGTACATGGTATAGCC
>DAIUCL010000159.1:0-6033 GCA_036846185.1 Chitinophagaceae bacterium | reverse complement strand
TTTCATTATAAAGTAGGTTTAGATTGCAAATATATACAATTATAGCATTTATGCTATAATTTTTATTTTTAGTTTCACTCATCTTTGATTTCATTGAATTTTAGGGATCAGGATATATTGAATCGTTTTGCAGAAAACCTGAAAAAGGTCAGAAAAGAGTGTGGGTTTACTCAAGAAAAACTTGCGTATGAATCAAACATCACATTATCACAAATTGCACGATTAGAAACCGGAAAAATAAATCCCACATTATGTACTTTAGTTACTATTGCTAATACTTTATCTATTCCTAAAGAAAAACTTATGGAGTTTTAATTCCCTCACAATTGTTTTTTTGCTGAACTACTCTTGTGTATTTTCTGAATTGAGCACTCAGAATAATCAATAAGGAATATAGGATATTACATTGTTATATTATGTGGGCTCTAAGGAAGTATAGAAAAAAGACTTGAGGTATATTTTAACCCTTTGCCTTAAAAGTTTGCTCCATCGCACAGAGAACTGAATAGAATGACAGACGATGAACAATAGCCGTGATAGGAGCGGTATCCTCTCTCGTAGCTTGCGAAGAGAGAGATACAAGCGCATAGCACGATGTGGCTTAATAGGGATAAGTAGCCCGGCTCCCAAAAAAATAATCCCTTGCACTTCACTTTCAGAAGTACAAGGGATTTACTTTGTTGTGATAAATGTTAGTTAGTTGCTTTGAAGATCTTGCGTGCTTTGTCGGCGATGACTTCGATGAAGTATAATCCTGCCGGATAGGCCTGAAGGTCAATAACGGATACTTGAGACTGGGAGTATATTTTTTTGCCGCTGATATCATAGAGATTGAGTTGGTAGTGCGATATAGATTCTAGACCTGTGATATGCCACTGATTCACCTGGCGGAAGCAGTATACTTGCGGAAGGCCGGGCGCATCTTGCAAAGAGGTAGTGGTGGCATTGCCTTGTACATGGAAGTCGTCGATGCGATACGTACCATCGGTGTGTGTAGCGATGACTACTGTCCAGCGGATACGCACATCGGCTTTGTTGGAAGCGGTGGCGGGTAGTGCTACACGACTACCATTATTGTTGATAGACCATACACTATTGTTTGTATTTTCGGTATAGGGAATATTGTCCCATGTGATGCCGCCGTCGGTGCTTAGGCTAAGGCTTTGCACGGTACTGCCATTGGTAGGAAAATTGACAGTGAGGCGAGCAGCCCATTGTATGCTGATATTGTCGTAGCCGAGGGTACTGAATGGACTCGTGATGAGGGAATAGGTACCGCTACTGCTGGTATTGCGTATCACGAGGTTGGTATTGCCACTGGCACCTGCATAGCCGGTGCTGCTATTGCTGGTATCGGCAGCCCAGCCACCATTGGGAGCCATCCAGCCGGTGGGTAGTGCATTGATAGAGGCATCAAAGTTTTGGGAAACTAGTGTAGTCTGCGCTTGTGAGGAGGCTATGGAGCCGGTAAGCACTAGGAGTGATGCAAGGAGGAGTTGTTGAATTTTTCTCATGTATGTTTGTTTTAGAATAATAATTGATAAGCGATGCGGATTTGGTCGGGTGTCCAGATGGTATTGGATTCAGGATCTTTGAGTCGTTTCCAGTATTGGACTTTGACGCAGGATTTTTGACCATCGAGGAGGTAGTTGGCTGCAAGTGATACGGATCGTTCGCGGTCGCCTCGGAGCAGATCATTGGGGTTGTATTCATCGAAGCGTGCGGCGAGTACAGTTTTGTATTTTTTGAAGCAATAGTTGGCTGATGCGATAAATCCTCCTTGTCGGAAGTGGTTGGTAGGCTTGGTAAGTAGAAGTGCAGGATCGTTGGGTTGCATACGAATACGAATAGCTTCGGCATGGGCAGAAAATCCTTGGTATTGAAAATCGGCATTAGCGCTATAGCATTGCTTGAGACCGTCGAGCAGTTCGTAAGGATACTCCAGGCCATAGGTGGTTTTTTTGTTGGCACTGCGAGCATCTACTCCCAGAGAGAACATCGGCAACTTGACGTGCGTAAGATCGATTTCGGTACGACGGTAACGGGCGGGGTAAGAAAATTCTACACGTCCTACATATTCGACCGAACCGCTGGCATCATTGTCGCCTTGGAGAGAGAGGGCACCCATACCGGTAAATACACCACCGTAGATATTGATCAACTTATTGAGAGCGGAGTAACGTACGAGAGTGCCTACATCACGCCGAGTGAAGGTACCACCGCGTGCTACATTGGGACGCTGCAAGAACGCGGACTCACTCATAGGTACGAGACTGGTGCGACTGAAAGGTAACTTCATCCATCCGACACGCACTTCTAATCTATCGGAAAGTGGATTAAAAGATCCCCAGGCATCCATCAGAAAACCATCGTTGGCATCGGGCTCGAATAAGGCAGCACTATTCAGTTGTAGCTGATAGTTCCATACCTTATTGACCACCCCATCGAGTTTGAGCACGGCGAAATCGAGATTATATCGATTCTTCTTAAAATTCGTAGTTCCGGCAGGATAAAAACGGTGATTGTAGAAGGTAGTAACCCAGCCCGATATTTCGAGCGAGCCATTGGGTTTTACCAAATTGTACTGGGCAATAGCGTTATATCCTAGTAGAGCAACACAGAGTGTAAGCAATATATTTTTTTTCATTATTGTTCTGGATTTGAAAAAACAAAAAGTTTGCCCATGTCGTCACTGATAATCATCATCTCTCCTTGCTTATTAAAACAAAGTCCTTCGGGATTGATGATGGGCACCTGCCATGCATTGATAATTGTATGCTTTTGAAGATCTACTTTATACACAGTAGCTTCTTCGTCGCTGAGTACATACAAGTTGTTTTGATACCAACAGAGAGCACTCACTTCTCTTATGCCTTTAATCTGAAATTGATTGAGCAATTGGAAGGTTTCGGAATATTCGTGAAATACGCAAGGCGACTTTTCGCTGGCTAATAAAAAAGTATTAGAAAGAGGTAAATGTACTATGGATTCAAATCCGAGATTGGCACCACCGCCATAGTGAAGTTGGTGTGTTTTTTCTAAGGTTTGCGTAGAGAGATTGTAGCATAGTACTTGCCGAAGATTTTCGTCGCTGATATAGAGTTTGTCACCTACCAGAGTAGCTCCTTCGATATCGTAGCCTTTTACATCTATTTTCTGTATTTTTTTGCCTTGCATATCGGCTTTGTATACATAGGCTTTATCGGCCAAGATATAGACATTTTGACCATCGGCAGCCAGCACTATCTCTGAAGCTTCGCTCATACCTTTCACGGAGTATTTGTGGGTAGGCCTGAGCATGGGATAGGAAGCCTGGGCAAACGATGAGTACACGCCAGCCCATAATAGGAATAAGCTAAAGATTGATTTCATAGATTACAATTTGTTGGCTTCTAATGGAGTAGGTGTTAAGAAATCGATATTGCTCGTGCCATCGGGCATTCTACCGTAAGATTTTCCATTTTGCTGCGGACCATAAGAGATATAGTCCACTACAAATTTTTCAGTACTATTTTTTTTATAAAACAAAACCACGTCTTCCATATCTTTATTTAAGCCAAACTTTACATGCACTTCTTTCAATACGCCACCTTCATAAACCAAAGTATCCTTACTATCAGCCCACACTATTAGGTATCCTCTAGGCATTATAGTGAGTTCGGGTAATTTTTGTTTTTCGGGTCTATTCAAGGAGTCTGACATATACCACTGACCTTCTTTGAGAACGATAGTATCTTGCGTGGTATTGAATAATTCTATCCAGTCGCTAGCGGGTGTCAACGAATTGTCTAAGGTAGAACCTGTAGCTACTATTTCATTCACCCTGAGTGTACCTACCTGTATATCATCTTTTCCACCCGGCCCAATGATATTGCCGGGAGGTAGCGGAAAGGTTCTATCTTTCATACAAGATAAGCCTACAGCAATTAATAGCAGAATGGTGATCCTGAGGAGTAAATTCATTGATCGTAAATATTACTTTGCAAAGCAACAATTCAAGGAAGGAAACAATTCAGATGTTGTATTACTAAAAAATTAAGGAATTGTAAACGAATTGATCATATAAGCATTTTAACAAGTAATCAATTACTTAGCACTTCAGGCTAGAATACCAATAATAAAACAAATAAGCCTTGTGGTTCTACACCTTAATTTCCTGTGTTGAATAAAAATAAGCTAGCTTGTTGATTTCTAGATAGTTTTTCAAATCAGAGGAGTGTGATAAACACATTTCGATAAGATACAAAGAACATTATTTGTCAACCGCTCATGTATTTCAATCCAACATATCATTTGAAGTGCTTACTTTTGATGCCATAATATCTTTTACTATGCGAAAAATTGTTTTTTCACTCATGACACTGCTAAGTCTGGCCGGCACATCGGGGGCACAGTCTGTCAACATCAAATTTGTAGAATATGATCTACCCAATGGCCTACATGTTATACTTCATGAAGACCACACCATTCCCACAGTAGCCGTATCGGTATTGTATCATGTAGGCTCCAAAAATGAAGACCCTACCCGTACAGGCTTTGCGCACTTTTTCGAACATCTCTTGTTTGAAGGCTCCCAAAATATAGAACGCGGTGAGTACATGAAACTCATCCAAAACAATGGAGGCGTAATCAATGCCAATACCAGTTTTGACCGTACTTTTTACTTCCAAACACTACCTTCCAACAAACTAGAACTTGGCTTGTGGATGGAAAGCGAACGTATGCTCCATGCCAAAATTGATGAAATAGGTCTGGAAACACAACGCAAAGTAGTGAAAGAAGAAAAAAAACAACGCTATGAAAACACTCCTTATGGTCGACTGCTTGAACAAATCTTTAAAAATGCGTATACCGTTCATCCTTACCAGTGGACTCCTATAGGCGAAGCACAATACATCGACCAGGCTACACTGCCGGAGTTTATCGATTTCTACAAAACCTTTTATGTGCCTAACAATGCTACCCTATCCATCGGTGGTGATATAGATATTGAACAAACTAAAAAATGGGTTGAAAAATACTTCGGCGATATACCCCGTGGCACACGTGAAATACCTCGCCCTACGATCAAAGAACCTGCTATGACTGCCGAAAAACGGGTCAACTTTTACGACAAAGTACAATTACCCGCTGTAGTATTTGCTTACCACGCGCCCGCACAAGGCACGCCCGATGCCTACGCCCTCGAAATGGTAGCCAAAATATTGTCACAAGGCAAAAGCTCTCGCCTGCAAAAACAAATCGTAGATAAACAACAAAAAGCAGTAGCTGCCGGTGCCTTCAACCTTCCTTCCGAAGATCCAGGATTGGCCATGATGTTTGGTATTGGCAATATGGGTGTCACTCCCGAAGACTTAGAAAAAGCCATGAATGATGAAGTAGAAAAAATAGTGAAAGAAGGTATCACCGATGATGAATTGGCCAAATGCAAAAATCAAATCGAAAATGAATTTATCTCCCAAAACCAACGTGTATTAGGTATCGTCGAAAACCTCGCCAACTACCACGTCTATTTTGGTGATGCAAACCTTATCAATAAAGAACTAGATCGCTACATGAAAGTAAGCAAAGAAGATTTAATGGCTGCCGCCAAAAAATACTTCCGCAAAGAAAATCGTCTGGTACTTTATTACTTACCCGATAGCAGCAAAAACTAAAATCACCATCTCTCATAACACAAAAAAGAAATTCAAATGAAAAAATATATTTTATCTCTTACCCTCTTGAGTATGCTCTCCGGAGCACTCTATGCTCAAAAACTGGACAGAAGCATTCGTCCAAAACCAGGCCCCGCCCCTACCCTACAAATGGGCGACGCCAAATCATTTGTCAGCTCGAATGGCATCAAAGTATATGTAGTTGAAAATCACAAATTACCCGTAGTTAGCTATTCTATCGACTTCGATATCCGCCCCGAACTGCAAGGAAACAAAATCGGCATGCAAGACATGATTGGCGATCTGCTCACCGCAGGTACCAAAAAGAAAAGCAAAGATGATTTTAATAAAGAACTCGATATGCTCGGTGCACGAC
>DAIUCL010000158.1:0-6121 GCA_036846185.1 Chitinophagaceae bacterium | reverse complement strand
GCTGTACATGGTATAGCCTTCGTAGATATCTCCACTGGAGAGTTTTTCTGTACAGAAGGCAACACAGAATATATCGACAAGCTATTGCAAAGCTTCAGACCAGCCGAAGTCATCTTTCAAAAACAAAAGAAACGTTTCTTTGAAGATCAATTTGGCGCCAAATATTATACCTACCTTCTCGACGAATGGATCTTTACCGATACCTACGCCCGCGATACACTGTTACAACATTTCGAAACTGTTTCGCTCAAAGGTTTCGGTATCGAAGATATACCTGCTGCTATTGTAGCCTGTGGAGTTATTATACATTATCTCAAAGAAACAGAGCATCAGCAGTTGGCTCATATTGCTTCGATACGTCGTATCACCCGCGATGAGTTTTTGTGGATGGATCGCTTCACCATCCAAAATCTGGAACTGCTCGATAGTAATCGTGAATCGGGACAGACACTTCTGAAAATAATCGACAATACCGTATCGCCTATGGGTTCTAGGATGATGCGCCGATGGCTATTGCTTCCCCTCAAAGATTTGCGTAAAATCAATGAGCGATTTGATAGTACTGAATTCTATATCCTACATCAGGTACTCAAGCAAGAACTCGTGACACTCATAAGACAAATAGGTGATATAGAACGTATCGTAGCGCGGATACCCCTTCGCAAAATATCACCTCGCGAAGTGCTACAGCTCGCCAAAGGCTTGCAAGCTATAGCAGAAATCAAACAAAAAACGACTACTACACAAGATCAATGGACACTCCGTCTCGCTGAGCAATTGAACCCTTGCCACTCTATCTGCGACAAAATAATACAAACAATCATCGAAAACCCACCCGCCGTGGCTACTAAAGGCGGACTTATCAAAAAGGGAATCCAACAAGAACTCGACGAATTAAGAGATATAGCAGGTAGCGGAAAGCATTACCTTACACTCATACAACAAAAAGAAAGTGAACGCACCGGTATACCCTCTCTCAAAATAGCTTTCAATAACGTATTCGGATACTATCTGGAAGTTACCAATACGCACAAACATAAAGTGCCCGAAGACTGGATACGAAAACAAACTTTATCCAACGCCGAACGATTTATCACACCCGAACTCAAAGAATATGAACAAAAAATACTGGGTGCCGAAGAAAAAATAATCAGCCTCGAAGCAAAACTTTTTGACGACTTGCTTCAAGAAATGCAGGAGTATATAGCACCCATTCAGCTCAATGCCCACTGGATAGCTCAGCTCGATTGTATACTCTGCTATGCCGAGAATGCACTCCGCTATCAGTATCGCCGACCGGAGGTGCACGATGGCTTTGAACTCCATATCGAAGAGGGCCGACACCCGGTGATAGAGCGCAGCTTGCCGATAGGAGATGAGTATGTATCCAACTCTGTACAGCTCAATAAAGATGATCAGCAGATCATTATCATCACCGGTCCCAATATGAGTGGTAAAAGCGCACTGCTTCGCCAGACGGTACTTATTACTCTACTGGCTCATGCAGGCAGTTTTGTCCCCGCACACAAAGCGTCTATACCCCTTACCGACAAAATATTTACCCGCGTTGGCGCTTCAGATAATCTCAGTGGTGGCGAAAGTACCTTCATGGTAGAGATGAATGAAACGGCCAGTATCATCAACAATATCAGCGATCGTAGTCTCATCGTACTCGATGAGATAGGGCGTGGCACCAGCACTTTTGATGGCATCAGTATAGCATGGAGTATCGCCGAATTTTTGCATCAGCATAGCTTCAAGCCTCTCACTCTCTTTGCTACCCACTATCATGAACTCAATGAGCTGGAAAGCAAAATGGCACGTATACGCAACTACCATGTCACACACAAAGAAGTAGGCAACAAAATAATTTTTCTACGCAAGTTGGCTCCAGGGGGTAGTACGCACAGCTTTGGGGTACATGTGGCACGTATGGCAGGTATGCCGGCTTCATTGGTAGATAGAGCCAGCGAAATCCTTGCCATGCTCGAACAAAAAAATGTACATGATCGTGTGTCGCAACAACTCAAAAAAATACCCACAGCCAATTATCAACTCAATATATTTGACGGACTGGCCGAAGATTTAAAGCGTATCAAAGAAATATTAGAGCAGGTGGAAATAAATGCGCTAACGCCAGTAGAAGCTCTTATGAAACTCAACGAACTGAAAGAAATAACCAAAAAAGGCGGAGGCTAAATCCTTGCACTTTTCGATCGCTACTTTTTATCCTCCGTATGAGATAGAGTAGTACCTCGACCATACTTTACAAAAACATAGATGTAGAGTACCCGAGAGTAGCGCATGATCCAAGGTTGCAATAAGACCATAGCCGTTATCATGACCCCAATAAAATAAAAAACAGAATTATTTTGCCACGAAAAACCAACCAATACAGCAAAAGCCACCGCCAATACAAAAATTAATCCCACACTGATAGCATAACTTACATAACCCGTACCATACCAAAAACCGGGCTCTATCTCATACTTCTGACCACATACCTCACAGCGCTCAGGCATATCCAGCATCTTACCTAGTGGTAATATATGTTTGTTCGAAAACAACTTGCCTTTATGACAATTTGGGCATTTCATACCCATCATACTCAAAAAGCGGTTTGGCTTGTGATGACTCATACTATGTAAAAAAAACTTATGTCACAAAGGTACAACATTGCTGTCGTTGCTATGTCACATATATCACTCATTACCCTATAAAATGTGTTAACAGAAAATAGAAATCATAACTAAAAAGAAATGCTACGCATCTTGCCACTCTTGCTCCCCTATCTGCTGGCGCCACATAGCAAAGTAAAGGCCCTTTTCGCTAACAAGCGATTCGTGGCTACCGGTCTCTATAATATGACCTCGCTCCAGTACATAGATCCTGTCGGCATGCATGATGGTACTGAGCCTGTGAGCTATCAATATATTGATCTGCTCTTTGTTGTTCGATATATCTTTCACCGTTTTGGTAATAGCTTCTTCCGTCAAGGAGTCAAGAGCTGAAGTAGCCTCATCAAATACCAAGAGTTTCGGCTTACGCAGTAGTGCTCTGGCAATCGATAGGCGCTGCTTCTCACCACCACTGATCTTCATCCCCCCTTCTCCTATCACGGTATCCAAGCCATTGTCTGCCCTGCTGATAAGGGTATATGCCGATGCCTGATGCAGTGCATCAATCATCTCTTGATCGCTGGCTCCCGGAGCTACAAAAAGCAAATTCTCACGGATAGAACCCGAAAACAATTGCGTATCCTGCGTTACAAAACCAATCTGATTGCGAAACTGCTCAATGTCCAATTGGCTATAGCTGATGCCATTGTAGGTGATATCGCCTTGCTCCGGTCGGTAGAGGCCTACCAGGAGTTTCACAAGCGTCGTTTTGCCCGAGCCCGATGGGCCTACAAAGGCAATGGTTTCGCCTTTTTTTACCGAAAAACTGATTTTGTTTAAGGCCAAACGCTTAGCCGTTATATGCTTAAAGCTTACTTCTTTGAACTGCAAGGTCTCGATATGGTCTATGCCTTGAGGATTCTCCGGACGAGGCTCCACAGGTGAGTTCATCAATTTCTCAAAGTTTTGCAACGAACTCTCTGCTTCACGATACGCCAATATCACATTGCCAAATTCTTGTAAAGGCGCAAAAATGAAAAACGAAAAAAACTGAAACGTAAATACTTGACCCAAGGATATGTAATCGTGAAACAAGATATAAAAAAGAGTAAACACGATACACTGACGAAGAAAATTGACCGATGTACCCTGTATAAAATTGAGCGCACGAATACTCTTTACCTTTTTCAATTCCAATTTCAATATTTTGCGAGTACTCAGATTCAAACGTCGTATTTCCTGATTCGTAAGGCCTAAGCTTCGCACCAGCTCTATATTACGAAGACTCTCGGTAGTAGCACCGGCCAAGGCCGTGGTTTCGCCCAATATACTCTTCTGAATCACTTTAATTTTTTTGCTCAGCACGCTCATCAGCACACTGAGTAGTATAGCCCCTACCATATATACCAGTATAATAGGCGGATACACCATGGCTGCTGCTACGATCACAAATACAATACTCACCAGGGAGGTAAACACCACATTGATAAACAGCATCATAAACTTTTCGCTATCGCTACGTACTTTTTGCAATATCGCCAGCGTCTCACCACTGCGTTGATCTTCAAACTGCTGATAGGGCAATTGCAGCGAATGCTTTAGCCCATCGGTATACACATCCGCACCAAATTTTTGTATCACCGAATTCACTGTATAATCCTGAAAGGCCTTCGCAATCCGCGACATCATAGCCACCCCTATCAGTCCCAGAATGTAGTAGCACACCATGATCAAAAAATCCGACTCCACCATACTCCGTCCACCGGGTGTATCTATCACCGTTTTCACCTTATCGATAAGCCAGCCATATACAATAGGATCGCATAGCGAAAAACCGGTATTGAGCGATGCCAATACAAACGAACCCAACACCAGGCCCTTGTAGCGTGCCAAATAATGAAATAATATTTTCATAGATGTCGCAAAGGTAACATAAGCAGGTAGCTTACATGTTAATATTATGCGTTCAAACATATAATATTTTTCCATCACGGATTTATCTATCTACAACAACCCATTTTTGGGGTGATGGGGCTGTCAGCAGCACTACTGCATTCTACTATTATCCGTCCTCTACAGGGTACGCTCCGCTCCCGTCTTTCGCTTTGCTACAGACCGCCTCGTGCCTCGGCGCCTTTCGAGCACGGCAGCCTCCGGGCTGTATCTTTCTATCAACGGTCTCTACGTCATACTACTAGGTTTCGAGTAGGCTATCTATATAACACAACTAGTTGTTTGATACAATTTTATAAGAGTCCGGATGTCATCTCTGTATTTCAAAATAGTCTTAGCCCTCTTATAATAGTTGTCTGTTGAATTACATTCTTCTCTGAGACTATTATAGCCACGAGGACTAGGAGCAAAGAGCGGGAGAGTGGATGAAGAATGTGGAGGCGATGCGCTAATGAAAGCATATTGTTAATTTAATGTAAAGGGGGGTAATTTGGAATTACGAAAATATAGGATAATATTTGAATTGCAAAAAGCGCAATAGCCAAGCATATAATCCTACGCTGAGCTTGTAAAACATAGCGGGGCATTTCAGAGACCTACTACGATGACCTACACGACGCTCAAACACCTAACACATCTAAAAGAATAGATAACTATAACAGGAGCGAATATTGTTTTCGGAAATAGTATGGGCGAATGACATAGCTCTTTGACGGGCGTTGATTTTTTGACGCCATAGTACGTTCATCTACAGCTGTGTAATATAGAGGCTGTAGATGATGTACGAATGACTTATTTTTTTAAAAAACTTAAAATGAAATTTTATGAAAAAAGTAATTTTCTTTCTTCTTTTGACAGCTTCAATTTGTTTAGAAAAAACTTCGAAAGCAGCAATTATACCGGGATGTGCGAAAGTAACTTGGACGAGCCCAACTACTGGAGTATTAAGATGTCTCCAAGCTTGTGAATTTTGTGCAAGAACGTTCTATGAGAATGGTGTTTGGTGGATTGAAATTAATTGGCCAAAGCATCAAATAGTAGCAAATTTAGATGATACTATAGATCAAAATGGAGATTCACTAGATGAAAATCAATTGAATGAAAATCCTTCTATTTTTCATGAAGCCACTTTTAGTATAGGTAATTAAATAGTTGCTCATACTCACATAATCCATGTTAAATATGCAATTTGCTATTTAACATGGATTATTTATAGTGTACAAAAATTGTAGTTTATTTTTAACCTGAAAATAATATAACATGACTTTACAAAAATTGATACCTACTGCCAAACTAATATCTTTACTCCTATTTTTTTTATTTGGTATTGGAAAACAATCATTTTCAATTTCATTGATTTTGAAGATTAGCTTACATGATTGCAATACTTGCTATCAAGGTATTAGCATATTGCAGGACAGTTTATTGGATCAATATAAGCATATATATCTGTTTGAAAGTAGATATCAAGGGGATTCAACTGTATTGATTGAAAAATTTAACATTAATAATACTTTGTGTGAAATTTTATTTTCGGATAGCATATATAC
>DAIUCL010000157.1:0-6304 GCA_036846185.1 Chitinophagaceae bacterium | reverse complement strand
CTTATCATTTTTTCCAAAATCAGACAATAATAGATCTGAACCCGGCTGCCCAAATGTAGGCACCGCAAAGTATGGATAAGAATTAAATGAAGACGCTCTATACGCCAGATAGCTATTATACTCCAAGCCCCTACCTATTATAAAGAGATGCTTGGGTTTTTGTACCCAAGAGGCACTGCTATGTGCATAGTGCAAAAAATTGCGAAGTGCTAATGTGCTAAATTCATAACCATAACCAAACTCGTCATACAACTCATGGGTATATGCTATCGTAGTGGAAAAAGATCCTCCCAGTGCAGATTTTCTATAGTCGCTGTATGCCTGCACCGGATTGACTCCTTGTGCCCCCTGTGTGTAGCGCAAGTCGGTGAGTATAATATAATCTCCCTGATTTAGAGCCTGCGTATAGTTTCTTAATTGTACCGTTTTTACAGCAGTTACACTTTTGTATGCAGCGGCTTGTGTACCTTGCAGCACAAGCTGGAGAGGCTGTATTGATGCCGGCAATTGAAATCGCAGTTCGCCCATTACACTTGTATCTGCTGTATAAAGTGCACCCCTCGTCAAATCTACTAGCTGTACCGGTTGTCCAGCGGAAAGCACATTGGTAAATACGAGTTGATAAGCTGTAGGTTTGGGATCTAACTCTACATACAGACTTGACTGATTATGAGCTGAAAAGCTCGCAGGATAGCGAAGTGCTGCATAGGATATTCCATAACGGTCGCCGGGTATGCCGGTATTTTGGTATGAAATCTTGAGAGTATTGTTGGCATCGACAATAGATACCGGAAAAGAAAGTTGATATCGTTTGATATCAAACCGTTGGAAACCGGAGTCGGCTTGCAATATATTATTGGCAAAAATTCTTAATTGATGGGAGGTGTAAGATCGACCCACAGCGGCAGTGTGCAACGAGATAGCAGGCGCACCTGCTTGTGTGTATACACCCGGAAGCTGAAAGATGATTGAATCGGTATTGGTGGTAAATCGTTTTACATAACCCTCTTGCTGATACTGAGACAAATTCAGATTCAGCAATTCAGGCGACTGATACTGCCCTTCTGCTGCCGATTCGCCCGGATTGAACTCAGCTCTGTAATCATTACGGATAGTTCGCCACATATATGACTCAGGATTCCAAGGGGTCTGTATAGTATTGACTTGCTGCTGAAATCGCAAGTGCGAAGTAGTCGTATTGACCGTAATAAAATAATACGCAGTATCTGAAACCAAACTCAAAGCAGGATTAAGTTGCATGCTTGTATCTTGATAGAGTCGCCTATCCAGACGCCCATCTGCTTTTTCTCCCCAAAACTCAATATAATCTGACGCACTTAGCACACCATTATTACTCACCCACAGTCTTTGCTCTTGCCCATCGCGAAATAATTGTAGCGACTGACCGCTTACTCCTGCTGGTAGACCTGCTGCCAATAATGAGGAGTAAGTTACCCTATGCATACCTTGCTGATGCACACTGAATTTGACATAAGGCTGCCCATACACGATCCATTCATTGCCGAATGATTGTGAAAAAGTGTGATTGACAATGAATAGAAAAATCATGCAGAAGTGTAAACCCTTTGGATACATAGTAGATTATTTTAATCGGCAAATTTAGAGTCATTACTATAACATAGGTGCAATCTGAAAGTATTTAACCCACCATTTGCAGCCAACCGAATTTAAGTAATGGTTGTGTGCTATGATTTTTTGGAGCTCATCTTCAACCACTCTGTGAGACTGCCGTCGTGCCTTACGCTTGTATAGCCACTGAGGCTCCGCTGCGAGGGCCTTGCTACAGTGGCTATATCACTACAGTCACGGCTATGGCTTAGGGTCTGGAATAGATCTGTGCGGAGTAGAACAGCCATGATATCCACCGGCTATGGCATACTTTATCGTACCCGATAGTATCCTCGCTGAGAGAGATGATAAAGTGCCGAAGCTGATGGGCTGCCGTGCCCGTAAGGCCGCGAGGCACGAGCGGGTCTGAAGCTATGCGAAAGACGGAAGCGCAGCGTACCCTGTAGGGGACGGATGTGTAGATGAGATATGAATATGGATGATAGCCCCAAAACTATCAAAATCGTTATACTCTTGGTATTATCGCAGACGATAGGACATGGAATAATTCATCTGAAAAGCGGTTCTTATATCGGTATTTTTTTGATTCAAGTAGGGGTTGGGAGGATAGTTGTCAAAATACTTAACTCCCCATGCATATTCTAAAGCCATGGTAGCTCGCTGGGTGACAGCAAATCGGAATCCATAATTGAGTAAAAACCCAATCATAAATCGAGTATCCCGTTTGTACTGTTCTACATAGATTCCATCGACTTCTTTGAGCTTGTAGTACATATCGCGACCTACGCCCATGAGGAGCATAGGGCCTAAGCTATGTTGCTGTGATTTTCGATCTCTCACTATAAAATTGAGCGAAGGCAAGAGATATACCATGTTTTCGGTTAAGGATTTTGAGACCAGTAGTTGGCTGAATCCTTTCGCATTTTTGAGGGGTTTTTGCAAGATAAGTCCGGCGGCAATATCTACATGATTTGCGATATTACCGATAAACTGAAATGGCACAAAACCAACAGTGATACGAGTGTGTTTAAAAAAGAGGTGGGGTGAAGGAATTGGATCGGTAGAGGGCTCTGACTGTAGCTGCGCTGATACAATGGGCGACTGCAATAGTAAACTAATTAGTAAGGAAAAATAAATAGTTTTCATTTTTTTATTCATGTTTATTTTGAGTAGATTTTATCCAATTGGTTGCATACGGCTTGCATATCTTTGTACAAAGGGCTTTGCACTTGTATGAGCAGCCCATGAGCATCGACCAATTCGAGACTGTATGCATGGAGAGCTAGTCGCTGGAGAAGAGGTCGTTCTTGTTCTTCTTGTTTTGACAGCTTGTATTTTTTTTTGATAGTAGACACAAAAAAGGGTTTTCCGTCGCCATAGAGAGGATCACAGAGCACCGGAAATCCGAGGTGCTGTGCATGTACCCTAATCTGATGAGTACGTCCGGTGTGTATCAAAAAATCGACCAGGCTATACATGCCATAAGACTTGAGAAGGGTGTAGGAGGTGAGGGCCGGCTTACCAAGCTTTGCATGTACGATCATTTTTCCTTTGATGGTAGGATGTTCGGCGATTGCTGCGTCTATATCTCCATGTGGGGTGTGTGGGTTGCTGTGGACTATGGCTCTGTAGTGTTTTTTGACCTGTCGGGATTCGAAGAGCTGTGAGGCGTGTCGATGAGCATCTGCATTCTTAGCAAATAGTACACACCCACTGGTATCTCTGTCTATACGATGTACCGTATAGATGCTTTCGAACTCTCTGCGAAGTAGCGACAATAAGGAGGGGACGCTCATATCAAATCTGTCGGGGATAGTGAGCATACCGCTTGGTTTGTCCACGACTATGTATTCATCATTTTGCCAAAGGATCTGCAACTGGCTCATTTATTTGTAATGTTTTAGGTATATCACTTCTTTGGGTGTGAGTTGTCGCCATTTACCTCGGGGCAGATTTTTTTTGGTAAGCCCGGCGTAGACGACTCTATCGAGGTGTTTTACTTGATAGCCTAAGTGTTCAAAAATTCGTCGAACGATACGGTTGCGACCGATATGGATTTCGATACCCAATTCGGATTTATCATCGGGATTGATATAAGCGAGTTCGTCTACACTGGCTTTGCCATCTTCGAGTAGAAGGCCATCTGTGATAGCCAGGAAGTCTTTTTTAGTCAGTGGTTTGTCGAGTTTTACGTGATATATTTTTTTTACTTTGTGTTTTGGATGTGCGAGTTTTTGAGCTAGCTCACCGTCATTGGTCAGTAAGAGCAGTCCGGTCGTATTGCGATCGAGTCTACCGACAGGAAAGATCCGTTTGTTGTCGATTCCTTTAAATAGATCTAGGACGGTTTTTCGGCCTTGAGGATCTTCGGTGGTGGTGATATAATCTTTGGGTTTGTTGAGTAAGAAGTAGACTAAATCTCTTTGTGGCATGATGCGTTTACCATCGAGTAGAATATGATCTTTGTCGCTTACTTTGGTGGCAGGTTCTGTTTGCACTTCACCATTCACTTTTACTTTGGCCGATTTGATATACTCTACTGCGTCGCGCCTGGAGCAGATACCGCAGTGAGCGATAAATTTGTTGAGCGGCATCTTTTCATCTTCGGGTTCTTTTGTAGCCTTTGCTTTACTTTTTTGTATAGTATCGGCACCGGCAAAGAAAGTATCGGGTGATTTGAAGTGAGAAGGTACTTGTTTTTCTTTTTTGGATCTACTATCTGTGTTGTAGGTCTTTTTTTTGCCGGCTTCTTTTTCAGCAATTTTGATTGATTTAGTTTGTTTCACCTGTTTTACTAAGTCGGCGGCTTTAGCAGCGAGCTTAGCGGGGTCAAAGTTTTTAGCTTTTGCCATAAATTAGTTTGTTGATACGTGATCGATATTAGCCAATTGACCGCAGGCTGCGTCAATATCTTTTCCTCTACTTCTTCGAAGTCTGGCATTGATTTTGTGCTGTGTCAGATACTCCATGAAAGCGGTTACTTTCTCTTCGCTAGGTTTGGCAAACTGAGCCATACCTATAGGATTATATTCAATGATATTGATCACTCTTGCAGGCACTTGTCGGCAGATTTTGATAAGTTTATCTGCGTCTTCAGTAGAGTCATTAAAATTGGCAAAAAGGATGTATTCAAAAGTGATTTTACCTTTAGTTTTTGAGTAAAAGTAGTTCAATGCTTCTATCAATGTTTTGAGATTGTTCGATTCATTGATAGGCATTATTTCGTTACGTTTTTTGTCGTCTGCGGCGTGAAGTGACAGAGCCAGATTGTATTTGGCATTATCATCGCCGGCTCTTCGTATCATTTTAGCAATACCGGCAGTAGATACGGTGATACGAGAGGGCGACATGGCCATCCCATCGGGAGCGCTAATTTTTTCGATTGCTTTGGTGACACCGGCATAATTGAGAAGGGGTTCTCCCATACCCATAAAAACGATATTGGTGAGTCCTTTATTGAATTTTTCTTTTGCTTGTTGGTTAAGGTGCGCCACTTGATCCACGATTTCGTCATAATCAAGATTTCGCTTACGCTCCATGTATCCGGTAGCACAGAATTTGCAACTGAGGCTGCAACCCACTTGTGAAGATACGCAGGCTGTCATACGAGTTTCGGTCGGTATCAATACTCCTTCTACAAAGTGCCCATCATAGGTTACAAAACGGTCTTTAATGGTACCATCTTCACTGTATTGTGCATGATCGATCATTAGCTTATTGAGGGTGTATTTTTCTTGTAATTGTTGCTTGAACAATTTGGAGAGATTACTCATATCATCGATAGAGTGAACATGTTTTTGCCACAACCATTCGTAGATTTGTTTTGCACGGAAGGGCTTTTCGCCCATATCCACTATTAGCTGTTGAATTTGACCCAGGGTCAGGTGTCGCAGATTTTCCATCTGTGTGTGTGTTATTTTAGATTGAATTATTAGGCTTGTTTATCTCGGGTATTGAGGATATCTCTGTCGAAGAGATAGAGACCGCTTTTGTCTTCACCGATGAGTTCGAGTTTGTCGTTGAGTATGCGAGCGCTTTTTTCTTCTTCGATTTGTTCACTGACATACCATTGCAAAAAATTGTGTGTAGCGTAATCTTTTTCTTTGAGAGCCAAATCGACTAATTCATTTATACTATTGCTCACTTCAATTTCATGTTGCAAAAAACATTCAAACATATTTTTCAAACTTTTGAATGTTACAATGGGTTGATCCAAAGAGGGAACCAGGGCAAAACCGCCTCTTTCGTTGATAAATCGCATAAGCTTGAGCATATGCATTCGTTCCTCTTCGCTTTGCTGAAAGAAATAATCGGCTACATTGTCCATTCCGGGTTGTATCTCTGCCCAGCTAGCCATTGCTAAATAGGACTGAGAAGAGGCAGCCTCGAGGCGGACTTGATTATTGAGAGCTTCTTGCATTGCTTTAGACAACATAGTAA
The DNA here is from genome assembly GCA_036846185.1 of Chitinophagaceae bacterium. GTDB lineage: Bacteria > Bacteroidota > Bacteroidia > Chitinophagales > Chitinophagaceae > OLB11. The sequence goes on along the minus strand of DAIUCL010000157.1, from coordinate 274 downwards.
TATTTATTTCTTACAAAGTTACATTAGGTATCTGAGATCCTGCATTAAAGGTTTGCAAATATTGAACTCTTGCTCTTCGAATTAGGGGCTCATTTTCCTTTATAGTAGATGTTGATTCTATTAAATCAATGCTGCCCGAACTAATAAATAGTCGGGCAGCTGTATTCATGGTTGGAGGGGTTGATTTGGCAGGAGATAATATCTGTTTGCAAAAGTGCAGCAAAGTTTGTCGACTTTAATTGATTATTAATTGCTTTTTTTGACTCATTAATTA
>DAIUCL010000156.1:0-6305 GCA_036846185.1 Chitinophagaceae bacterium | reverse complement strand
ATCTGAGACTGATATATAAAAACTGGCATTCGATAGCCATTTACGTTCATTGCGTGCATTAAGCTTATTGAGTATCCTGTGAAAGGTCGTTTTATTGAGAATTTCATTTGAAGTCCAGTCGTCTCTATAGTCTGCCACCCATTTTACACCATGTTTTTTATGCAAGTCATGTGCATACTCAAAAAAAGCATAAGGGTATGCCGATACAATCAAATAATCAATATCCTTTGATTCAGTCAGTATAGCATCTGCCTTGTTATAAAAAATTCGAAGAGGTGAAAATTTGAACGTAAAAAGCTGTATTAGATTAGTCAATACTGTCAACAGTAAGTATACAACTCTTTGTAGCCCACCCTGCTCCGTATAAAAACTCTCTTTCAACGACTGTTTGTATGGCAAATAACACACCTCGTACCCGTCATGCTTTTCCCACTTCTCTTTTTCTCCAGATGATTTCAACTCATCTGCAAAACCCTTTATTTCCAAGTCCCAATTTCTCGTCACTATGATAGGATAATAGCCAAATTCTTTGAAATACTTTGCCCATGAGTAAATACGCTCACTTGGTGTAAGATTACATGGTGGGAAGTAGTAGCTGAGTATTAAGACTTTCTTCATCAGTCGATACAGATTAATACAAATTACCTGCGACCCATATCTGCCAGTTATTGCCTTTATTCACATTCGCATCTTCGGCTACAATAGCCCGTTCTACTATTTTAGGACTGAGTACACCTTTTCCTATTAGCAATTCTCTATTTGCTTCTATTCTCTGCTTGATAACCGGATTTTCCATCCAAGATTTCTGAGGTGGTTCATACCCTATTTTATCCTTACGCCAGCATATTCCTTCCGGCAATTGACTCGAAAAGGTTTTACGCATAATCCATTTTGTCCAACCTTCTCTGATCTTATACTCTGATGGCAAGGTAAATAGAAAGTCAACCAAATCATGATTCAAAAATGGCAAACGCACTTCACGACTGTTGGCCATACTGTTACGGTCTGCATAGCGCATCAGTTCTTGCAAGCCCCTCTGCATCGTACTGTAATACAATGAATGATTTAAGGTTTCAAAATTGAACTCTCTGGTAAAGCTTTCTTTGAAATACGAAGCATAAAAATCATCGCTGAACAAAGGTGTTTTATACTGCTGATAACGCTGGTACATCTTCAACAAAGATGACGACATGCCCGGCAGCGCACTTTTGACCAAATTTTTCCAACCACTCACCACCGAGTCATTTATCTGACTTCCCTCATGCAGCTTATTATATGCCGCCATTTCTGTTTTATACTTCTGCCTATCCTGTCGTTTCAATTCCAAAAAATAATGATTGTAATAGGGATGATAACCTGCCAAAATCTCATCGGCTCCCTGACCATCCAGTAATACCGTTACATTATTTTCCTTAGCCAAACGCATCACACAATACTGTGCATAAATACTCGCACTCGTGATAGGCTCCTCCTGATGCCAAGCCAACTTTTCCAACTCTTTCACCATCCCCTCATCATCCGGCGTTACAAAATGAGGCTCCACATTCGTCTTCGCAATCACCATATCCATATACCTACGCTCATCTTTCTTATAACCCGGAAACACAGCACTAAATGTATTCTGCTTCTGTGCGGTACCCTTCTTCAATTCGTCAATCACCGTCACCACCAAGCTACTATCCAAGCCCCCGCTCAGACTACTCCCTACAGGCACATCACTTCGAAGCCTACGCTTTACCGAGGTATAAAACAATTCTCTAAATCGCTCTGCTGCTTGCTCATAACTAATATCTGTATTCGTAGCACGCCAGTCAATATCATAATACCGATGCATTTTCATCTGCATATCATGCAAGCTGATGATCGCATAATGCGAATGAGGCATACGAGTACACTGATTATAAAACGTCTCACTATTATCATATGGATTATCCAAAAATCCGTAGGCCATATAATTGAACAACATTCTGTTGTTTACCTCTCTGGCGATACCTCCAGCCCACAAACACTTCATCTCACTCCCAAAATAAAAATACTCTCCGGGCTTATGACTGTAAAAAAAGGGTTTCTCACCAAATCGGTCTCTCGCACAAAATGCAATATTCTCCTTCGCATCATACACCACAAAAGAAAACATACCATCCAGCATAGGCAAGCACTTCTCCTTGTACCGATCATACAATGCCATTAGCACCTCCGTGTCCGAAGCCGTTTTGAACGAATAACCCTCTTTGAGCAAATCTTCTTTCAGCTCAATATAGTTATATACCTCACCATTAAATACGATACTGTAACGATCCATATAGTGCATAGGCTGATCCGCCTCATGACTCAAATCAATAATCGACAGCCTCCTGTGCCCCAGCCCCACCTCGCCACTAGGCGATACCCACTGCCCCTCACCATCAGGTCCACGATGCGCTATCACATCCGTCATTAGTTTCAGTCTGTCCGACGTCACCATCGACGTCTGTTTGCTAAGTATTCCGGCTATTCCACACATAGTAATTGCTATAAACTTGCGAATATACAAAAATCAGCCACGTATCCCACTATTGCTTCTCTGATTGACATTTTTTTGGTATCGGCGCCATTTCATGCAGACTAGTCCATTTTAGATTTTTTTATCTGGGGCATGCACGGCTATCCGCTCCCAGTCCTCGGGCCGCAGCCTGTGCCGGCTGGCTAGGGTGGTGGCTCCGTCGCCTCCGCCCCCACCCTAGCCGCCGGCACTAAGCTTTGCCCCTGTGGGCTGTCCGCTACTATCCGGCAGCCAAGTAATACCAAGATGCCAAATCATACACACATGAACCGAAATTAGTCCACTAAAGCAAACTAATAGAAATAATACACAAAATGAAAAAACAGTTTCACAAACTATACAAGAAAGACATTACTTGATTTTATTCTTTTGTAGAAACAAATTTTATGAAACATAATTTATTACGCCACACACTAATTATTGTAATCACCTCTACACTTGCAATTCTCAATCCACTCAAGAGCTTCACTCAAGCCTGCGATATCACTAGTGGGTTAATACACGAATACAAATTTGATGGAAACATGCAAGACAACATAGGCAGCAATAACCTATCCAACTCAGTTACATATACAGAAGACCGATATAGAGCAGAGAACAAAGCAGCAAATCTTGAAGCTCTCAACCAGACAATAATGCTAAACAACACTATCCCTGTCAACTCAGCTACTAATATCAGCCTAAGCTTTTGGATCAAAACACCAAACTTTTACTTAGGCGCCTCATGGGGCTATTTCGGACACAATACAGCCGGCAATACCTTCATGGGGATCTACGGAGACAACCCCACCACTCCCGAACCCGATGGATGCTTTGGACTATACAACACCACACAAGGAGTAGTAATGCCTAACGGTGTCAAAACCAAATTTAACACATGGTATCACGTAGCATTTGTCAAAAATGCAGATACAGTAAGCTTATATATCAACGGCGCGTATCAATGCAAAGCACAAATCAACTCGCTCTCCATGAGCGAAATAAAACACCTAACAGGCCGTGGCATAGGCAACACGACACTGCCCGGCACCTACGACGACTACAGAATATACAATCGTGTACTTACTGCCGGTGAAGTAGATACCCTCTACTCGCTCAGCTATAAACCCTACTTCTCGGCCAATCCTATCAGTGTCAATCTATGCGCCTCCAACGACAGAAGTTACATTGAAGCACCTACCGAATTCGAAGAATATCAATTCCAATGGCTTAAAAACGGTACTCCAATAATTGGAGAAAATATGAAACGCTTATATTTCCATTCTCCCAACATGTCCGATGCAGGAAATTATAGTGTTGTAATGTCTAACAGCTGCAACCTTTCTGATACATCACAGACTATTCCTGTCACATACGGATCAGGACCCAATTATAGCACCAACCAGGTATATGCATTTTTATTTGGAGGGGCAATAAATGGATTTACATATTTATCACCCGGAGTGGGCACCAATGCAAATAGCGCTGTTAGTCGCTTTGGAGGAGCCAATCATGGTGCTGTTCATGTAGTCAACAAAAGTGGTGGAATGTCTTTGAACACACCTTTCAACGACACTTCTTCCACAATCTCCTTGTGGTACAGATATGATCAAGCTGGCAATAGCAATCTGACTTACCTCCTTGGAGCTCCGGCCATAGCCAACACCAATAATGCGAGCTTTTCTCCAATGGGAATCAGTACCAATAATGAATTAGGTATCATATCTACCGGAGGAACCGGAGGATTCTGGGGATCAGGAGTATATCTAACCCACAATACATGGTATCATATAGCTGTCGTGATCAACTCTAATGTGTGTAAAATGTATGTGAATGGAACACTCGTTAAAACATTTACTAACTTACAACTATTGACGAATTACCCCATTACATACATAGCAAATACCGGACAAGGAGTAGTGGCTCCCTACAGAGGAGCTATGGGAATGCTCGATGATATCCGAATATATAGCACTAGCCAAAATGACCAAGCGATCTACGACCTTTACTCAGAATACTTAGTAGATGTACCTATCTCAACCTTGAATTTGTGTAAAGGCGCAAGAGCAACATTCAAGGTAAATACGCTAACTAACAATCCCAATACTACTTTCACCTACCGATGGAAGTCAGGTAGCAATTACTTAGAAAATAACCAAAGATATTTCGGTACAGACCAAGCAGAAATGTATATTGAAAATGCTATTGCCTCTGATGCTGGAACGTATACGTGTGAAGTAATCAATAATCAGAATTGCATGGTCTTCTTATCATCACCTATACTCTTGAACATTAATACTTCAGATACTATATCCATAGATATTACACCTACTCAGCCTACATGTACGAATGCGCTGGGCAGTGTAGTCGTAAATGCGACAAATGCAACTGAAGTTAGCATCTTAACTAATGGCCTGATTTCTTCAACTATTACTGCGGCCAACCTTCCATACACTCACAACAACTTGGCTGCCCCTAATACCTACACCTACTCAGCATCTAATATCAATACAGGCTGTATGAGTAGAAAAAGCTTTACAGTAGGAGCACCTGGCCTAAGCAATAAAGTTTACAGCAATGATGGCAATTTTCAATGTTCCGAAGGCCCCACATCTGTAGTAGCTATAGCTTGTAATGTAAGTGGCAACCAATGGATCAACCTTTACGATCAAGTAAACGGACAAATTATTGGCGCCATTAATCCCAATGGTCAAAATCTTGGAAATATAACGATGACTATGTACAATGAAATTAATAACCAAAATTCTATCAATGCCAATACCGATTTAACTCAATTTCCGGTAAAATACATGCACAAAAGTTACAGTATCATATCTTCAGTTGCACCTAGCTCAAATGTGCAAATCAGATTTTTCTATCAAGATAGAGATTTGAATCTTATAAAACAAGCAACTAGTTGTAGCAACTGCACCTTCGCCGACCTCATTATGTCGCATGTATCAAACGTAACATCCGACTGTGATGCGACAAACAATAGCGGAAGTTCTTTGAAACTATATTGGTCAAAAAATAGTGCTAATACGAACAATGAAACTCAAATAATTCAATCGTATTTACAATCACCGGCAAGTGCAATGTATGGAAACTTGTCACTCAATACACCCGGTGGATGTAATAGTGCCGGGAGTCTGTATGGAGCCCGTTACTTCGAGATCAACACCAATTCTTTCAGTGAATTCAGATTACATATGATGCCCAATCTACCCTTACCTGTCAATGGGTTATCCTTTGATGTGAGTCTCGTAAACGACAAAAGCGAACTTGAATGGAGCACTCTTTCTGAACAAAACACCTCTCATTTCGAAATAGAAAAAAGCAATAATGCTCTTACATGGTCTGTAATCGGAAACGTAGATGCGTCAGGTAATAGTCATTCAAAAACGACATATCGCTTTACAGATGAAAAACCAGGTATAGGCAAAACGTATTACAGAATCAAAGTTTTGGATATCGATGGCAATGTAGAATACTCACTGGTGAAAGACGTATACAGAACCGCCACCGGAAGCATCACACTCTTCCCTAACCCTTCAGAGGGCGAGCTAAACATTCATTTACAAAAGGTAAGCTTACCAGCAACCCTTCAAGTATTAGCCATGGATGGCAAAGTGATAACTCACCGTATCCTTGACACTGAAAAACACAAGCTTGAACTGTCTGAGTTGGCATCAGGCTTATACCTTATCAAAATAATTGACCATGTTGGCACTTTGTATGTGGATAAATTCAATAAAAAATAAGATAATCGTAATAAATACTGAAA
>DAIUCL010000155.1:0-6520 GCA_036846185.1 Chitinophagaceae bacterium | reverse complement strand
AATTTATAACATGAAAATACCCTACAAACTATTTCCTATCTCCTATCTCCTATCTCGTGTTCATATTCAATTTCTGCAATGTAAAAGATTCATATTTGCATGCACAAATACACCCAACGCAAACTTTCAAGGGAGTGCAGCACATGTATATCAATGACCATTGGCGCACATTAGGACATAACAATGTTTTTATACAGATGGAAGACAGTATAATTACAGTAAAGTTTCAATCTTCTGTAGATTCTACTACTCGTACAAATTTAGAACAAATGAGGGGGCTGACTCCTATTCGATAAAGTGATGCTGGTTATTACGACTATAAAGTGAATAGAGATTCTATTTTTTCTATTGCACACTTTTTAAATAGCTCCCACGAAGTAAAGCACATACAATTAAATTATCAAGGTAGCTTGTTGAGCTCACCATGTAAACCTAATGATCCTTATTACAATTCTTATCCACAATACTTAGATATAATAAAAGCTCCTGAAATGTGGAATTTAATGTATTGCACACCTCATGAGCGAAATTGTCATCCCACTGTAGCCGTTATTGATAACGGTTTAGATATATCCCATCCTGATTTGGGTACGGGCTCGGATGCATATGAAAATATCTATAAACATCCTGGCGAAACAGCTTGGAGTATTGCAACTAATCCTAACTCTGGAAATGGGATAGATGATGATAATAATGGCTACATAGATGATTGGAAGGGCTGGGATTTTACAAGTGATGGTATGTTTGCAACAGGCGAGGATAATGATGTAAAATATGATAATTGGGGGATACTTACCAATGACCTATATCAACATGGCACCAAAGTCGCCGGTATTATTGCAGCCAAAACCAATAATGGTATAGGAATCGCCGGTATCGCTGGCGGTTGGACTAATCTGCCTGGCGCTCAAATATTGGCTATAAATTTGGATGACGGAGGATATATCAAAGAATCGGTTGTTGATGATGCTATAGATTATGCTAGAAAAAATGGAGCAAAAGTTATTAACCTCTCTATTTCTTTACCTTTTTACAACTAAGCTGTAGAAGATGCACTGGAATTAGCTTACAAAGATGGCATCATAATAGTTGGGGCTTCTGGCAATAATTCTATTGGTTTTAATAGGTCTATGCAATATCCATCTACTAGTATTTATTGTATTTCTGTAGGAGCAACAAATAATCTTGACCAATGGGAAACATATTCTTGTTACCAGAATAGTCACTTAGATTTAGTAGCACCCAAAGCACACGTATCTACCTATGATCCGCAAACATACCTTGTACCATTAAGTAATGGCATATCTTATGCTGCACCACTAGTATCAGGAGTGGCGGCAAATATGCTTTGCTTTAATCCATGTTTAACCACAGAGTGGACCAAAGATATCCTTCGAAATACAGCAGATAAAGTAACTGCTTCATATAATCCGTCTAGTATACATCCTGAAGGATACAATGAAAAATTTGGCTTTGAAAGATTAAATTCTTATGAAGCTGTCAAAACGGCTAAAGGGGCCTACTCATCTACTTTAGATTTGTATTTAAAAGATTGTCATAAGGACTTTGGAGGAACTGGAACTAATTATGCTTGTGGTAGTGTAACAGATGCTAGTCCAGATATTAGGATAAGATTACAAGACGATGGTACAGATGCTAACGATAATTTATTGACGGATGAACATCAAGATGTAGATATTTGGGTTACACCTCAAGTTTTTGTATACGTACGTATAAGAAATAAAAGCTGTGTAGCTTCACCCGGTACGGAGATTTTAAATGTGTATTTCTCCAAAGCAGCTACTTGGACATCATGGCCACAAAACTGGAATGGCTCCATTCCTTCATTGGGCAATATAATTAGCTCTGTTACATTGCCAGTCTTACAACCTGGTGAAGTAAAAATAATTAAGATACCTTGGACTGTTCCTTCTAAATTGTCTAACGCATACTTAACACCATTTTGTATTTTATCAAGAATTGAAAATGTAATAGGAGATCCTATTATTGGAAGTGTATCTAGCGTAGAGTTAAACAATAATGTAGCAATACGCAACACGATGGCAATTGGATTTGGATCTAGTCTTACAAATATCCCTGGATATACAATTGATGAAAATATTTTTTATCCAATTGGCCGATATATTGATATTGTAAACCCATTAGACAGCACAGTATTATATGACTTTCATTTTGGTACCCCTATGTTTTATAATGGAAATTTGATTACAGACCTAGCAGAAGTTACACTAATACTGAGCGATAGTGCTTGGGCTGCATTTCAAAATGCAACTCAATTAGAGCAAGAAGGACTTCAAATAGTTCAAGATAAGGTATTAAAAATTACTGCTAACAATCGCATTATTTAAGGTGTACCATTACCACCCGGCTCAAGATATACTATGTATGTAGGGTATCAGTTTTTGATTGAATCATATACTACGAATCGGATATATGAGTATCTCGTAGCTCAATCCTTTGCGGATTCAAATAGTTATCTGGGGGGAGAGAATATTATCCTAAAACAAGATACCCGAATTCCATTCAGTGCGGATGTTGGTAGTGATAAGCTTGGCTTTATAGGAGATACAGTTTCTATTGTAGCCGCTGAAGTGCTTGAGTCAGTAATGTATAAGTGGTATGAAGGCAGTGTATTAAAACATACAGGCAGATTTTTTAACCACATTGTAGATGCATCTAGAACATTCACTTTGGAAGTAACATCACTTACTGATGGTAGTATAGATTATGATAATATCAATGTGAAATTAAAGGATGGTGTTCTGCACTCTGTATACCCCAATCCTTGTACACAAAGCGCTACAGTTACTTACACTCTACAGGGAGTAAGTAATGCATCGATATTGGTTGTGCATCCCCTCTTCCTAACTCAATTGCTAGTTCCACTCAATACAAATGACAATTCAGTTTTACTTCAGTTAGCAAATATTCCATCCGCTGTATATTCCCTAATATTAATAGCAGATCAAAAGATCCAAGATATTCAATCACTCATAAAACAATAAATATGAAAACCATACTTCTAGCTATTATGTTGAATGTGGCTTTAATCATTCCAACATCTGCCCAAGTAGATAGTGTACATTGGGATAATATTTCCTCGCCCCATACTTTTTATTTGAAAATTCAAGTTAATCAAGGAAATCAAATAAAATTAATTGACCAATATTTACAAAATGATACAGTGTTTCTCGACTTTATTTTTTCAGATTGTGCAGCTCCACTTTCAATGTATTATTATGATTAGTTAATTTCTATAACAAGCTCAACTATTACACCTAGTTACAACTTTATGGTGAGAGTTGCGTTGGATTCTAATACGATAGTTGGTAATAACTGCTTCATTCATCCGAGATTGTTCGATACTGTTTTTCAGCATTATTTACCTGTGAGCACCCACGATTGGGTTTATAATGAAAAGCATTCTGTCAACATATGGCCTAATCCAAGTAAGGATATAGTATATCTTGAGTTTGTGGGAGGTTCATTACCTGAGCAAATACAACTAGTTAACCTACAAGGGCAAATAGTTAAAGTCATTTCTGTTATATCGAATCAAAATAGGCAAATACTAGATTTACATACTTTGCATAAAGGATTATATTTTATTAAGATTGATAATACTTTTATCAAGGTATTGAAAGAATAAATTGAAAGAACACTAAGACCATATTTCTGTCCCCGCAGAGTCTCCGCTTCGGGGACTCCTGCGGAGACGGATTTTTAATTTAGGTTTAGTTTAAAGCGGGACGCTATCTTATTATTTGGAACAAGCGAGACGCTTGCACCATACAAGTAGAAAAACTACTCAACAATAGACCTGTTAGAAAATTTGGTTATTTAACCCCAAATGAAGTATTTTTACGACTTACAGGGTAAGTGTTGCACTTATTACTTGAACACAGCTTTCACTTGCTTAATATTTCGGTCTTTTATAAATCACATCGTTAAAAAATAAAATTTTCTAATTATCGATAGGGGTATTTATTAAAATAGTTGTCTTGTATTTATAAAACGAAAAAAAATGATAAAAACACATTTATTTATTCCTGTATTGATAGCTATATTATCTCTTTATTCATGCACTAAGAAATTAGTAGGAACCGGCAACTCTATAACAAAAGACTATAGTTTATCAGACTTTTCATCAATACGACTATCTATTGATGCTGATGTAAACTATATATATGATTCTATATATCGGGTAGAAATACACGCTCAAGAAAATGTACAGGATGTAATGAAGGTAGAAGTAAAATCGGGTGAATTACATATAGGAATGAAAAATATGATAAATTTTGTAAAATACAATCCTATAAAAGTTACCATTCATTCTCCACATTTGAATGGAATAGACATTAGCGGTTCAGGCAGTTTTCATTCTATTGGTATGTTTGAATCTTCTATATTGGAAACCAAAATAAGTGGGAGTGGAGATATTACTATAGATTACATAAAAGTTGATAATTTTGATATTCAAATAAGTGGGAGCGGCTCCGTAAAAATTAACGGTGGAGAATCCAATAAATTTAATTCGAGAATTAGCGGGAGCGGAAAGTTGGAAATGCCCATGCATAAAACAATAGAGGCTACGACCAATACGAGTGGTAGTGGCAAAACTATAATTTGGGTAGAAGAAGTACTAAATGTTACAATAAGCGGTAGTGGTAATGTATATTACAAAGGGACACCGGCTATAAATATGAAAATATCAGGCGCAGGAAAATTGATAAAACTATAACAAAGAATGCTATTAACGATTGCTGTCGTATTATATTTGAAAGCTATACGTGGTAGAATTAGAACATATTGAAGGATTACGAATAGGAAATAAAGAGGTTTTTGAAATAGTCTATAAACAACATTTCGAGGCCTTGTACAGATATGCCTATACTATACTTCAAGAAGTAGAAACTGCTGAAGAAATTGTGCAAACTATTTTCGTAAAAATTTGGGAAAAGAAACTTGATCTTCAAATAACTACTTCGCTTAAATCTTATTTGTACAGGTCAGTTTATAACGCATGTATGAATTGGATAAAACATAAAAAAGTAAAAGCGCAATATAATAATCACACCACACATATGATGAAATCAACATCTACATTGACTCCTTCTCAAATATTACAACACAAAGGATTGCAAGAGGCATTATTTAAAGCAATAGACGAGCTGCCGGAACAATGTAGAACAGTATTTCAACTTTGTCGATTTCAAAATTTAAAATACAGAGAAGTAGCCGTTGAATTAAACATATCAGAAAAAACAGTGGAAAATCATATGGGAAAAGCGCTAAAACTATTACGAAAAGCCCTTACTGAATATTTGGTATCCATTATTGCAATATTCACCTATATCAAAAACAATATCCTTGAGTAAACCACAACAAATAACCGATGAAATTCTGATCAACTATATGTTGGGTGAAACCGATGTGCATACAACCGCATTGGTAGATCTGTGGCTTAGGGAAGCGGAAGTAAATCAACAGTATTACAATCATTTCAAAGAGATATGGGAAGCCGGCATGTTGTTACCCCCAGATGCTGTGCCAGATGTGGATAAGTCGTGGAACACGCTTGCAAAAAAACTACAATCTAAAGCGCCTATATTTTCAATTAGAACCATTCGATATCTGGGAGCCGTTGCCGCTTCTATTCTTTTGGTTTTTGGCCTTTATATGTTTTGGTCTTCGGATAGTACTACTAAACCCCTCGCCATAACCAAGCAAGCAAAAGATAGCACTCAAACTGTACGTCAAATAGTATCTGAAAATGTATATATCATTGATACATTACCCGATAAGAGTATAGTTACTTTAAATCGAAAAGCGAGCTTGGAACTGCCAAAAGAGTTTGCATCCCATGAGCGGCGAGTACAACTCAATGGAGAAGCTTTTTTTTCTATACAACCAAACAAAAAGAAACCATTTATCATAGAAACCCCTAATGATGTAGAAATAACTGTACTTGGTACATCTTTTAATGTGAAAGCATATGCAGATTTTACCGAAGTAGTGGTAGAAACGGGCATCGTACAGTTGAAAAAATTTGATAAAATAATCATATTACATGCAAATGAAATGGTACGAATAGACAATATGGATTCTACTATGCAGATTAAAAAATCAAAAGATCGATTGTATAAATATTATAGAAGTCGCGAATTTGAATGTGAAAATACCCCATTATGGAAAGTAGTAGAAGTGCTAAATGAGGCGTATGATGATAGTATAATCATTGACAATAATGCTTTGAAAAAAATTCAACTTACTACTCGGTTTAGCGATGAATCATTAGAAAGTATATTAAATATCATCGGTGAAACATTTGAAATCACAGTCGAAAAAAAAGGAAACAAGTATATTTTAAAATAAATTATGACACGCACATATCCAATTATATTACTGCTGGTATTTATCTCATTTTGCTCATATTCTCAAGGACATTTGAGCAAAATTATTTCATTAGATATCAAATCTCAACCTATAAAGGAAGTAC
>DAIUCL010000154.1:0-6566 GCA_036846185.1 Chitinophagaceae bacterium | reverse complement strand
CGTAACATCTTTTTTTTGCAATACTACAATAAAAAAGATGTGGGTACACGGTAGGCTACTATCCAGGCTACTTCTCATCGTCAGTACTACTATAGAGCTGTCTGTGATTGAATACCGTACCTTAAACTATGATGATCACAGTACGACTCATCATTTTCTTCCTATCACACTTATTATCTATAACCTAGCATCAGCAACACCTGTCTGTAACCATAGTTTACAAAACATAAGGCGACCTGCAGTCGCCTTATCAATACTTAATCATAAACTAGATATCCAGCTTTTTTGAAGCTGGATAAAACAAATTACTTACGTCGAAAGATATATCGTGTGATAAAGATACCTTTGCCATCTTTATCTCCTGCATCACTTTCTACACCACTAGTTACAAATGCCAGTTCCCAGCCTTCTTTGGTCATAGCGTTCAATTTGGAAGATATAATAGCATCATTAGAAGCAATGTTTTGGAAATTGATACCCACCATGCTGTAGAAATTCAGCAACTTAGTTTCTTCCAAATTATCGATTTTTGCATCGCTACGATCTACTTTCCCTTGATCACTATCCTTGCCACTCTCGCGGCTAGTAGTAAATCGTCGATAGTCTACATCCTCACGGCTATCAATCAGGCGTGAGCGCCCTAAACCACCCGGCACGATAGACTCTACGGTAGTAATAATTCGATACTCTTGAGCCATGGCACTAATTGTGCCTATCGAAAGGGCTAAGGCTAAAAATATTTTTTTCATGTTATTAATTTTTGAAATGTAAATGTAAGACGTTCTTGAGTAATGAAAGTTTAATCTAACATTATTCTTTATTGACCAGTAATCTGAATCCATTTCCATGAATATTTACGATTTCTACATTTTCGTCATCTTTGAGGTATTTACGCAATTTGGCGATATATACATCCATACTTCTGCCATTGAAATAGGTGTCGCTTCCCCATATTTTTTTGAGCGCATGCTCTCTGGGTAGCAAATCGTTGATATGCTCAGCTAACATACGAAGAAGGTCATTCTCTTTTGGAGATAATACATGCTTCGTATCGCCAATTTTCAATTCTCTTAATTTACTGTTTAGCTGAAATTTTCCAATTTGAAATTCAAAACTTTCGGGTTGTTTTTCGGCAGCCTCTGCATTCCGCTTTAAGATCGCTTTGATTTTTGAAAGTAAAATTTCACTATCGAATGGTTTGAGGATATAATCATCAGCACCTAGTCGATAGCCATTGAGAATGTCATCTTTCATATTCTTAGCTGTGAGGAAGAACAAGGGGACATCCAAATCTATATTACGAATCTCTTCAGCCAATGAAAAACCATCCAGATTTGGCATCATGACATCGAGTATACACAAGTCATACTTTTCGCGACGAAAAGCAGCAAGACCAAGTATGCCATCTCGAGCCAGCTCTACGATATAATCATTCAGTTCCAGATAGTTTTTTAGTACTTTTCCGAAGTTAGGGTCATCCTCTACCAGGAGGATTTTAGATTTGTATGTTTCCATTGTTTCTCATTTTTCAAACCAAAAGTATAGTTTTCCCATTCGTGATTCGAATCAGTGAGCGTAATGTTTTGTTAAATCAACATGACCTTAACGTTTGTACTGAAATGGTGATAATCATAAAAGTGTTGCTAGTACGAATCGGACAAAATAGTATAACTTCACCACCTGGATATGTTAGTACGCATTGCCTGGCGATATATATGGAGTAAAAAGTCTACCAAGGCCATTCAAGTAATATCTTGGGTGAGTATAGCTGCTATAGCCATTGGCACAGCAGCTCTTATCATTGTATTATCTGTGTTTAATGGTTTCGAACATTTTGTGAAAGGAATGTATGCAGACTTTTATCCCTCCATAAAGATTACGGCACTTAATGGCAAATACATCGTGGAGGATAGCCAACTCGTGAAGAAACTTCAATCTATTGAAGGGGTGTCGAACATTGGCCGATCGCTCGAAGAGAAGACATTACTTTCGTATGACGAGCAGCAGGCTGTAGCGATTTTGAAGGGGGTGGATGCTGATTATTTTAAGGTAGTAAATTTTGAAAATCATATACAATATGGCTCGAGCGATCTGTGGAGTGATAGTAGCTTGACACCCATATTGATGGGAGTGGATCTTGCCAATAAGCTAGGCACTTCTCACGAGTCGGTATTGCCACTGATGGCTTATTTTTTTTCGAAAGGCGAAATACCTTTGGGTGGTGTAGCGACACCTTATCAGCAGGAGGCGCTCATGGTAAAGGGTATTTATGTGATGCAGGAGGCCATAGATCGCCAGTATGTATTGGCTCCCTTGTGGGCAACTCGCGCTCTGCATGGTGAAGATAATGTGTTGAGTGCTTTGGAAATTTCACTGACGGGTTCTGTATCGGCGAGCAAAGTCATAGAACGTATAAAATTGTTACCGGAGAGTGTGGAATGGAAAATAGAATCGAGGTTTGAACAAAATAAAACTTTGTACATGGTGCTTCAGTCTGAACGAACGGCGGTGTATGCTATACTTACGCTTATGTTGTGTATTGCGTCATTCAACTTGATAGGTTCTTTATCGATGTTGGTGATCGAAAAGAAAAAAGACATAGCGGTGTTTGGGGCGCTGGGGATGAGTAGGGGACGCATACGGCGTTTGTTTTTATATACCGGTGTTTTGAATGCTGGTATAGGGGCTGTGATAGGAATGGTGATTGCATACACAATATGTTTGTTGCAGATGCGATTTGGATTAGTGTCGATGGGTGCGGCTGATCAATTTTTATTTCAGGCATATCCTGTTCGGCTTTCGTTGTTGGATTTTATATCAGTATCTACAACTATTGTGCTCGTAGCTATTGTGGCCTCGTGGGTGCCAGCACAGCGAGCTTCATCTCTTCCGGTGACCTTGCGTTCATCATAGTGATTTGCTAGTATGAGGTACGGGGTGCTGAGGATAGTAGATGTCGATGAAAGCCAGACTGGATAGTAGCGGATATCACCCGAAGCCAGTGGCCTCTAGGTGCGCTAGCCGCTGAGGGTATAGCAGCGGATAGCCAGAGGTGGTCGATAGTGAACGTGGGCTGGTCTCCAAATGTATTTTATGTTGTTTAGCTCAGCGTAGCGGGAGATCACGTTATGAGAAGAGGGTACCTTGCTGTGTATCGGTATCGGCCTCTTGGGAGAGGGGATTGAGCAGCGTGATTTCGAGCAGGTCTTTCTCACACAGTTTTTGCCCAAGTGCCTTCCATCCGGTGACACTGACGGTGGTATCGAGCTGTATGATTTCTTCGCTAGGCAGAAATTTCTTTTTACCTGTTTTAACTTTCAGTTGTGGTGTGGGGTGAGTGCTGATCCATTCGAGATAGTTTTTTTCGCCTTCTTTGATAAATTGAAATTGTGTGTTGAGGGTGAGTGTTTCTATTTTGAATCGTTTGGCATTGAATTGTTGTTTGTCGGCATCGAAGTAGATAGCTGATATAATGGCTTGTGGTTTGAATTTTTCGATAAGTATGATTTTTTCGGGATCGAGTCGGAGGCTTAGTTCTTGTGGATAGAGGGCATAGGAGCCTTCGTTGTAGAATGCGATTATTTTGTCGTCTTCGGAGAAGCTGCCGAGGTATATGCCTCGTTCTTCGGTATTGAGTCGGCCTACTACGTCGTCGTACCAGAGGAGTCGGCCACCGAGTGTGGAGGCTCCTTTGCTTTTGAGCTTGACGGACTTGATTGGGTATTTTGTAACCTGGTTTCCCTTGCTACTTCGGCCTTTGATGGCCAGGTCTATGAAGTCAAATTCGAAGGTTTTGATTTTGGCTTTACAGCCGGCAGTCAGTGTGATACCTAGTAGTTCACTTTCGCCGTTGGGGTTTGAGGTAAAGTAGAGGACTTTGCTTTTGGGATTTCCGGCGGTAAGGTCGTATTCTTTGTCGCGTGTTATACCGGTTACATTGAATCGCTTGGCGAAGCTGACACCTGTTTTGCCATCGACGTAGATCATGTTGTAGGTAGTACGTTCGTCATTTTTTTTGAAGATATCGGCGTGTATGATGTCTTTGCCGATGAAGACTTTATCGGCGACTTTGACGACTTTCATTTTGCCATCGCGTGTGAAGGCTATGATATTGTCTACATCGGAGCAGTCGAATAGGAATTCATCTTTTTTGAGACTGATGCCGATAAATCCTTCTTGGCGATTGATATATAGCTTGGTATTGGCGATGGCGATATCGGCTACTTGGATGTTGTCAAATACTTTTATTTCTGTATTTCGCTCACGTCCTTTGCCATATTTTTTGAGTAGGTCTTCGAAGTATGCGATGGCAAACTCGGTGAGGTGCTCGAGGTGGTGTTTGGTTTCTTCTATTGATTTTTCGACACCTCGGATATGTTCGTCTGCCTTGAAGCTATCGTATTTTGAGATGCGTTTGATTTTGATTTCGGTGAGTCGTGTGATATCATCTGTGATGATTTCACGTTTGAATAATTTTTTGTAGGGTTTGAGTCCTTTATCTATTGCTTCGATAACGCCTTCCCAGGTTTC
The DNA here is from genome assembly GCA_036846185.1 of Chitinophagaceae bacterium. Classification (GTDB taxonomy): domain Bacteria; phylum Bacteroidota; class Bacteroidia; order Chitinophagales; family Chitinophagaceae; genus OLB11. The sequence goes on along the minus strand of DAIUCL010000154.1, from coordinate 2,036 downwards.
TTCTTCTTCGATATTGCGATAGATTCTTTTTTCGATAAATATTTTTTCTAGGGAGGAGTAGTGCCAATTGTCTTCAAGCTCTTTGAGTTTGAGGGCTAGTTCTTGTCGGAGGAGTTCTTTGGTATTGTCGGTAGAGAATTGGAGTAGTTCGGTGGCGGTGCAGAAGCGCGGTTTGTTGTCGATGATGACGCAGATATTGGGAGAGATGGATACTTCGCATTGGGTGAATGCGTATAGTGCATCTATGGTTTGGTCGGGAGTAACTCCTGCGGCCAGGAGCACTTCGATTTCTACATTGGCGGCAGTATTGTCGGTGACTTTTTTTATTTTTATTTTTCCGTTATCGTTTGCCTTCACGATGCTTTCGATCAGTGATGGGACGGTGACACCATAGGGTACATCTTTGATGGTAATGGATTTGTTGTCGGTTTTTTCGATATGACAACGAACTCTGACTTTTCCTCCTCTTTTTCCGTCATTGTATTGGGCTATATCTATCATACCGCCGGTGAGGAAATCCGGAAATAATTGAAATTTTTTGCCTTTGAGGTATTTTATGGAAGCTTCGATGAGTTCGCAGAAATTGTGCGGCAAGATTTTGGTGGAAAGACCTACGGCAATTCCTTCTGCTCCTTGTGCTAAGAGTAGTGGAAACTTCATGGGGAGCTGAACGGGTTCGTTTTTGCGACCGTCGTAGCTCAGTTGCCATTCAGTAATTTTATTGTTGAAAGCGACATCGAGGGCAAATTTTGAAAGTCGGGTTTCGATATAACGGGGTGCTGCAGCGCTATCGCCGGTACGCATATCGCCCCAATTGCCTTGGGTATCAAGCATGAGGTCTTTCTGTCCGATATTGATGATTGCTTCGCCTATGCTGGCATCTCCATGTGGGTGATATTGCATGGTTTGCCCTATGACGTTGGCTACTTTATTGAAGCGACCGTCATCCATTTCTTTCAGTGCATGAAAAATTCTTCTTTGTACAGGTTTGAGTCCATCCAGGCCTAAGGGTACAGCTCTTTCGAGTATCACATAGCTGGCATAGTCCAAAAACCAATTTTGATACATTTCACTTACATGATTCTTTTGGTGTGAGGCTTGTTCATCTCTTTGTTCATCCATCATAAATACTACATTGAATGACAAAAGTATATTTAGCTAGAATTTTGATGGGAAATAGTTAATAACATAGCGTTGAAGAAATCTTGGATTTAGATGGCTGGGGAGAAATACATTTGCACTGGTGAAGACTATTTTGTTTGTATTAATGTTATGTATGTGGGTTACTATCGACTTGTTTGCGCAGCAAGGAGTGGCAGATAGTCTATCAACATTAGTAGAAGGCAGTTTTAGGCTGGGCGGTCTTATAGACGGCCATGTGGGAATGCATCCTATGCTGGAGGATGAAAAAGTGGCGGAATTCCCTAGTGGAATAGTGAGAAGGGGGAATGATAAGACTGCGATGCTCTTGATTAGTATGGCCCTTCTTTTTTTGGTTGGGGGTATTAAGCATAGTTTTCCGAGGTATTATCAAGTGCTGTATGAGAGTATACTTCCCGGTAGCCGGCATTCCAGTTTGGAGAAGCAGACTTTACATACAGATGAAACGGCTTCATTGTTATTCAGATGTTTGTATTATTTAGCGTTATCAACTGGTATATTTTTTATATTACAATTTTATGACAAAGTGCCATTACGGATCGGATTAGTTCAGTTTTGGATAATGGTGAGTGGTTTGGTATTGGTTTATTTTATAGCTCGATATATCGTAGGAAACTGGATAGCATGGACCTTTGACAAGACTAGTATTTTGAATGAATATCGACATTTGATACGGGTAGTAAACGAGTCTTCGGGCTTATTTTTGATACCTATTATATTATTGATGTTGCTTTTTAAGGATACAGGGATTATGTCGATTCTTGTATGGTTGTCGATTTGTTACTATATAGGTTTATCGATATTAAAATTTGCAAGAAGCAGGTCATTGTTTAGCAAATTATTAAGAACTGATATTGTACATTTTTTATTGTACC
>DAIUCL010000153.1:0-6663 GCA_036846185.1 Chitinophagaceae bacterium | reverse complement strand
TTAATTTAGGTTTTGTTTAAAGCGGGATGCTATCTTGTTATTTGGGACAAGCGAGACGCTTGCACCATGCAAGCCGCTATGGCACTGCCTCACGACGTACCGGTATTAGCCGAAGTAGGCATAGGTGACAATTGGTTGGAGGCGCATTGATACATTCGGAAGGATACGACGGAAGGCAATTATAATTTATTTTTTGGGGAGAGCATCGCAGAGGAGTGCTTCATCTTCCTTCCCGCTCTTCATCCCGATAGATCGGGATCCTTGCGCTCAGTGTGCAGGCTATAGTCGTGGCAGTTGCTCCGTGCCTCCGCTATCAAAGTACTCATTGTAAGTCGAATTATGCCTTTCTTTTTTCGACACAACAATTTATTGCTTAAAATACGACCTCTCAAATTTGCCTTCTATTACAAGCCAGTGAAATTTTAAGGGCAATTTTTATTGAATTGAATTTTTACGTTTTTTCACACTCTGGCGCACTCCGGCAGCCGGATAGTAGCGAAGAGCCCACAGTGCCGGATGCCAGCGAGCTAGGGAGTGGAAGGGCGGAGGAACGGAGCCTCTTCCACGACCATAGCTCGCAGCGACCGGCACGAGGACTCGTAGCGGATAGCCGTGCATGCCCCAAATTCTTTGTATTGCTAAAAAAAAAACGCTCCCTTCGTACGAAGAGAGCGCTTGTAGTGTATGAGTTGTGTTAGTACTTATCGGATACCGTGCATCATCTTGCGAAGCATACCACTCAGTAAGAATAATATGGCCGCTGCTACCCCTGTCATGACGATAAATAGCATGAAAAATTCATATAAATTGGTTATCTGATAACCCATGAAAGATGTCGCTCCTCCGCCACCATCTTCGCCTCCTGGTATCAGGGCGCTCAAGGTGCCGGCAAATTTGTTGGCTGCTGCATTGGCCAAAAACCAGGTTCCCATAAGTAGTGATGAGAAACGTACCGGTGCTAGCTTAGATACCATTGATAAGCCTATGGGCGACAAGCACAATTCGCCCATCGTGTGCAACAGATATAATGCTAATAGCCACATCATGCTGATCTTCACAGAGCTATCTACTCCATTGACTCCCATAGCGATCACGATATAACCTATGCATATCAAAAGTAAGCCCCATGCCATCTTCATGGGTGATGCCGGTTCGGCATTGCGCTTGTACAAAATGCCCCAAAACCAAGAAAAAATAGGAGCCAAAATAATAATAGCTAAGGGATTGACAGACTGAAACCACGAAGCGGGCATTTCCCAACTGCCGATGTTTCTATTGGTTTGCTTATCGGCAAAGAGGGTGAGAGAGGCTCCTGCTTGTTCAAATGCACCCCAAAAAAAGATAACAAAAAAGGCAAGAATAAATATGACACCTATGCGAGAGCGCTCTTGTGAAGTGAGCGTTTTGTCGGTGATAATCACCAGTGGCACCAGTATCATAGCACCATAGATGAGATATCCGATGACGTCTAAATCGCTATTGAACATATTTTTGAAACTTAGCAAGAAGAAAATAGCCACGATAGATCCTAAGATAATACCGGCACTCTTTATATCTATTTGCTGTACGGGCATACCTATAGATTCACCATCGGGTCCTTTTAAAAATTTGTTTTTGAACACTTCAAAGGATATGACACTGACCACCATGCCCACACATGCAGCCAAAAAGCCCCATTTGAAATCATGTATATCACCTGTGTCGCCCAATCCTCCACAGACCAATGGAGAGAAAAATGCACCTAGATTGATACCCATATAAAAGATGGTGAAAGCGCTATCTACTCTCCTGTCGCCTTGCTGATAGAGCTGGCCTACCATGGTAGAGATATTAGGTTTGAAAAATCCATTGCCTATGATGAGTACCGTGAGCCCGGCCCACATCATCGTAGTAGCACCGGCAGGAGTATCTACGGCACTGGCGCTCAAAAACATGAGAAATTGCCCAATGGCCATCATAATGCCTCCGATGAGTATACTACGCCGATTGCCCAAAAAACGATCGCACAAATAGCCTCCTAGTAAGGGTGTAAGATATACTAGGCCTGTAAAACTTCCGTAAATATTGGAAGCGTCTTTGCTACTGAGTACTAATGCTTTTGTAAGAAATAAAATGAAAATGGCTCGCATACCATAATAACTAAATCGCTCCCACATTTCGGTAAAGAACAAGAGATATAGCCCTTTGGGGTGCCCTTGCTGTACAGTAGTTTTTTCCATGTTTTTATTTTAATGCACCAATATAGAACACATTTTTGGTTTGAAACAAAAAATGAAGGGAGTTTTTCGGAATAATGTACTTACTTCATCAAATACAATTTGTATACTGGTATGTACTTGCTGACCAATAGCATGGCTTATGTTCACAATACAATGTTTGATTGATTGCTGCATTTGGCTGCTGCTAAATATAGATGAAGACGATGATGACTAGCCTTGATAGGAGCGGTATGCCGGAGAGCAACGGAGGCATAGGAGCGGATAGCAAGAAGTTGCAGACGCTTGTACGGGACGATGCGCTTCTATTGTTTTATTTTTTTTAGATAGTCTTGGGCTTTTTGGAAATCTTCTTCGGTGTCGATGGAGATGCCTATGTGTTGTATTTCGGCTAGGTGAATGTATAGTCCTTGCTCGAGCATACGGAGGTTTTCGAGTTTTTCGGTTTGTTCGAGCATGGTGGGTGGCAGTGTGGTAAATGCCATAAGTGTTTCTTTTCGAAATCCGTACACACCTATGTGTTTGTAATGCGTGGTATCTGGCATTAGTTCTCTTACATAGGGGATAGGCGACCTGGAGAAGTAGAGAGCTCGACCTTGCAGGTCGCATACTACTTTGACAACGGAGGGGTTGTGTAGCGATTCTTGATCGCTTATTTTTTGTTTGAGTGAGGCTATTTGTACTTGTTCGTTTTTGAAAAGTGCGAGTAGGGCTTGCATTGCTTCGGGGGATATGAAGGGTTCGTCGCCCTGAATATTGACGATAATATCGGCCTGTATCTGAGCGGCGGCTTCGGCTATACGATCGCTACCGCTTTGATGATGAGGGCTACTCATCATGGCCTTACCTCCTTGGCGTATAACTTCGTCATAGAGCAGCGGATGATCGCATACTACGATAACTTCGTCGAAGAGTCCGCTTTGCGATACTGCTTGGTAGGTATGCATAATGATTGTTTTGCCCTCGAGTACTCTTAGCAATTTTTGATGCATGCGAGTAGATTCAAGTCGGGCAGGTATGAGCGCTACAATTTTGAGAGGGTTGGTCATGCTACGAAGGTAGCGAAATTAATGTATTGAGTTTAGTACAGAGCCCGTAGCAAAAGGGCGATGAAATTGCATTAGGGTTTAATTTATAAAATTATGCACCCTTCTATCTAATGTCGTCTTAATGTGTGGTATTAGTTTAGACCATCTGTGAAGAATGTGTAAGTGCACTTACACATCTATCATTTTCAGCAATTCATGTTTGGGTACCACACCGCTTTTGCGCCACTTGAGTTGTCCATTTTGATAGAGTAGTAGCGTGGGTACTCCTTGTATTTGTAGGCTGGCAGCGAGTGATTGATTTTTGTCTACATCTATTTTGATGATTTGTACTTTGTCGCCGAGTGCCTTCTTGGTTTCTTGCAAAATAGGAGCCATCATTTTGCAGGGTCCACACCATTCTGCGTGAAAGTCTATCAGGGTAGGTTTTTCGCTGTTGATTAAGTCTTCGAAATTCATTGAATGCAATTTTGTGTGGCAAAGGTAGGAGTAAGAGACGGTAGTATGGGTGATAAAAGTTACAAACAGTGTATTACACAATTATTGTTCGCAATAATAATTGCATACTTTTATTTTTCTTGTAGAAGTCTGAGGAGGTACTCACCATAACCACTTTTGATTAATTTTTTGGCGATTGATTCCAATTGGGTTTTGGTAATATATCCCATTCGGTAGGCAACTTCTTCTATACAACCTATTTTGGTTCCTTGTCTTTTTTCGATTACTCTCACAAATTCGCTGGCATCGTGTAGGCTATCGAAGGTACCCGTGTCGAGCCAGGCAGTACTACGCTCGAGGATCGACACTTGTAGCTGACCTTGATGTAGATAGACTTTATTTACATCCGTGATCTCGTACTCACCTCTGGGAGAGGGCTGCAGATGTGACGCGATCTCCACCACTTGATTGTCGTAGAAGTACAAGCCCGGTACAGCATAATTGGATTTGGGGTGGGAGGGTTTTTCTTCGATACTTAATACTTTGTTGTGCTGGTCAAAGGTCACTACACCATAGCGTTCGGGGTCGGATACAGGATAGGCAAATACATATGCCCCTTCGACTTGACTTAATGACTGCAATTGCCGACCCAGACCATAGCCATAAAAGATATTGTCGCCTAGTATGAGTGCTACTTTATCACAGCCTACAAATTCTTTTCCAATCACAAAGGCTTGTGCCAAGCCATTGGGCACTTCTTGTATTGCATACTGAAAATGGCACCCAAGCTCAGAACCATCACCTAGCAAGCGTTCAAATTGCGGTTTGTCTTCGGGAGTAGTAATGAGGAGTATCTCTCGTATACCGGCCATCATCAATACTGACAGCGGATAATAGATCATGGGCTTATCATAGATAGGCATGAGCTGCTTGGATATAGCCTTGGTAATAGGATAGAGTCGGGTTCCGGAGCCTCCTGCCAGTATAATTCCTTTCATGATGATTAGTGTGTACGTTGTTGATATTGTAATTGATAATATTGCTGATATTCGCCGGAGGTGACTCTATCGAGCCATGCTCTGTGTTGCAGATACCAGTCAATGGTAAGTCCGAGTCCTTGCCTGAAGCTCACGGAAGGTCGCCAGCCAAGTTCTGTTACTAACTTGGTAGCATCTATGGCATAGCGCAGATCGTGGCCGGCTCTGTCTGTGACGAAGGTGATCAACTGTTCGGACTTTCCGGGGGGGTGACCAAGTTTGTCATCCATTTGTCGACAGAGTTCGCGTATGAGATCTATGTTTTTCCATTCATTGTGTCCGCCTACATTATAGGTTTCTCCGATTCGTCCTTTGTGTGCGATGAGGTCTATAGCCGCGGCATGGTCTATGACAAAGAGCCAATCTCGAACATTTTCGCCTTTGCCGTAGATGGGTAAGGGTTTTTGATGTAGAATATTGTGTATGGCCAGTGGGATCAGTTTTTCGGGAAAGTGATTAGGGCCATAATTATTGGAGCAATTGCTAATGATAACCGGCAATTGATAGGTATGATAAAATGCCATCACCATATGGTCGCTGGCAGCCTTACTGGCTGAGTAGGGGCTACGTGGGTCATAGGCAGTGTCTTCGTAAAAGTAACCGGCTTCGCCCAATGACCCATACACTTCGTCGGTCGATATATGATAGAACAGCTTACCTTCGTACTGCCCTTGCCATGAATGCTTGGCCGTATGGAGTAGCTGCGCAGTGCCTAGAACATTGGTTTTTACAAAGGCCAGAGGGTCGAGTATAGATCGGTCTACATGCGATTCTGCTGCCAAATGGATGACGGTATCTATGGCATGAGTTTGAAAAATTTGCTGCAACAATGCGGCATCAGCGATGTCGCCTTTGATGAAGGTATAATTGGCTAGATGCTCGATATCGGAGAGGTTTTCAAGATTGCCGGCATAGGTGAGCATATCGAGATTCACGATATGATACTGTGGATAATGGCTCACAAAGCGACGCACAACATGCGACCCGATAAATCCGGCACCACCGGTGATAAGGATATTTTTCATACTCGAATATAGGTACAAATGTACTTCATGTAGTGATTGTGCAATACATGCTGTTTCAAATAAGCATAAAGTAGTCTTCTTAGTATTATTTGATACGTCGAAGTTCTCGCTCTACATCTCTACTTTTGATAGCCTCTCGTTTATCATAGGCCTTTTTGCCTCTTGCCAGGGCTATTTCCATTTTGGCATAGCCACTCTCGCTCATAAAAATGCGAAGTGGAATAATGGTATACCCCTTTTCTTTTGTTTTACTTTCTATTTTTCGAAGTTCGCGACTGGTCAGGAGCAATTTTCTGTCGCGTGTAGGTATATGATTGTTGGCAGTACCATGCGAGTACTCCGCTATATGCAAACTTTTAATCCACAGCTCTCCCTGACTGAAAAAACAAAAGCTATCATTAAAACTTACACGACCGGCACGTATAGATTTGATCTCAGATCCTGTCAATACCATACCTGCTGTATACCGTTGTTCTATGGCAAAATGATAAGTAGCCGACCTATTGGATATTTCCTTCATGGGGCATCAAAGGTAAGAAATACCCACACTTATCGCTAGTGCTTTTTCATTTTCATTTTTATTGAGGAACTCAGATTATTACTTAGTTTTATTTGAATGAATGATAGGTTTTCCACCCTGACATTATTTTTTCGTTTTGAATTTTCTAGACTAACGCACTTTCAAATACTCGCATCATACTACTCTGTTTCAAAGGATATAGATTCACATTTTTTTTGGGGGGTACCCTACGGGCCGGGCTGTACGCTACAAGGCCTCCGGATACATACACGCCGGGCATGGTCGTGCAGGTGGCTTCGTTCCTACGCCCCTGCACTCCCTGCCCGGCGGCATGTATCCTATCGGCGCTTTTCGCTGCCATCCCTTACCCGGAGTAAACGG
>DAIUCL010000152.1:0-6813 GCA_036846185.1 Chitinophagaceae bacterium | reverse complement strand
TCCCTACAGAATTGACAATAGAGCAAAATTGACCCAGTCCTCAAAAAATATTATCAAAATTTCAAAAATTAATAGTAACAATGTCCACTGAAAAATATAATGAACTGAAACTGAAGTACAATACGCTTCAAAATGAAAAGGATAAAATCAACTGCTTGATTGAAATTGTGTTGGAAATTAGAAATTATGATATTGATGAAGCATATGAGCTTTCTAATGAGATCATACATCGATCCAGGGCTATACAATACAAGGAAGGAGAGGGGCGAGGGTTGAACAATAAAGGCGCTTGCTATTGGCTCAAGGGAGAATATGATAAAGGGTTGAATACTCTTAAAGAAGCCTTGAAAATTGCCAAACAAAATAGATTAGATGCTCTTAAGGCAAGAATATATACAAATCATGGTAATATATACCGAGACTTAGGTGATTTGTCATCCGCATCAAAGTATTATCAATGGGCGTTGGAAATTAATGAAGAACTTGGCGATGAACTTGCACAAGCAACCGTATTGATTCGTATTTCGAATTTGTATTTTGATCTGTTTGAATACGACAATGCATTAGAGTACGCCAAAAGAAGTCTTGATATCTTTTTGCGTCACAATGTGAAGCATAGACTGATTAGTGTATATCACACCTTGGGTGATATATACCTCAAAAAGGAAGATAATGATAATGCATTAATCTATTTCAAAAAGAGTTTGGAGCTAACAGAGCCACATACGGTAGGGCATATGCTGGCTAATAGTGGAATAGGGAAGGTTTATTATAAACAAAAGAAATTTGAAAAGTCTGGCAAGTATTTGCATTTAGTAGTAGAGCAAGCTAATGAATTGTCTAATATCGAAGGGATTATAATTGCTGCATTTTATCTTGGACGGATTGCCTTTGATTTGGGCGATTATAAGCAGGCTATCTTGCATCTGGATCAATCATTTGACCTTGCGAATGAGCATCTTCGCAAACACGATATCATGAGTATTCATGAGATGTATGCCAAGGTGTATGAAAAAATGGGAGACTTGCCGGAAGCGTTTGAAAATTTGAAAAAATTCGAATTATTAAAGGAAGAAATATTCCAGCAGGATACAATTAAAAAGCTCAGAAATTTACAAATAAGGCATGAAATAGAGTTTGCCGTTAAGGAAAAAGAAATTGCTGAACAGTCTGCCAAGTTGAAGCAGCAGTTCATTGCTAATATGAGTCATGAAATACGCACTCCGATGAATGCAATAGTTGGTATGACCAGACTATTGATGGAAAAAAGTCCTCGACCTGATCAGTTGAAATACCTCAATGCTATATCGCAAAGCGCAGATAACTTGCTCGTAATTATCAATGATATTCTCGATTTTTCTAAAATAGAAGCGGGTAAAATTACAATAGAGTTTATAGACTTTTCGCTCAAGAAAGTACTCAAAAATGTGGTTACTCTTTTGCGATTCAAAGCGGAAGAAAAAGGAATTGATATCCGATTTGATATTGATACCGATGTGCCGGATAATTTAGTTGGGGATCCGACAAGGCTTACGCAAATACTGATGAATCTGGCTGGAAACGCTGTTAAGTTTACCGAAAAAGGACATGTGCATATAACGTGTACCATTGTGCTTCGACAAAATCATTTTGTAAAATTATGTTTTAAAGTAAGTGATACCGGAATAGGCATTTCTGAAGAATATGTACATAAAATATTTGAAAGCTTTACGCAAGCCGGAACGGATGTGGCTCGCAAGTATGGAGGTACCGGCCTAGGGCTTACTATCTCTAAAGAGTTGGTAGTGCTGATGGATGGTACTATTGATGTGGATAGCAAAATTGGTCAGGGCACAACTTTTAGTTTTACCCTACCTTTTCAAATCACCGATAGTGATTCGAATCATCAAAAAGATGATTTTGTGATTTCAGATTCCGATTTAGAATTGCTCAATAAAGCAAGAATTTTGATTGTTGATGATAATGAGTTTAATACCATATTGGCAGTGGATACGCTCAATTCTATTGCGCCTCACATGCAAGTCACAGAAGCGGATAGTGGTTATGCTGCTCTGGAACTATTGAAAGAAAATGATTATGATTTAATACTCATGGATATTCAGATGCCTAAAATGAATGGTATAGAGGCTACTCAAAAAATCAGAAAAAACTTTCATAAACCTAAGTGTGATTCGGTGATTATAGCTATGACCGCTAATGTGATGAAAGACGATATAGAGCATTATTTGCACATTGGTATGAATGATCATATCCCAAAACCGTTTCAAAAAGAAGAATTGATCAGTAAAATAGTAAAGAATCTAAATAAGGAGCAGTTATCATCTCGGCCAATGCTTATCCATGACAATGATACTCCAATGTCACAATCTGTGCTATTGCAAAATACACCGGAGCCTGTATCGCTTCATCCCCCAAAAATTACAGATCCTCGCTTTATTATGTCCTTTGCCGGAAGTAATGTAGATAAGCAAAAAAAATACATTAATATTTTTTTGCAAAATGCTCCAAAGCTTCTTTTGCAATTGCAGGGAGGATTAGCCTCTAAGGATTATGAAACAATAAAAATCGCCGCTCATTCGTTGAAGACTCAATTGAATTATATGGGGGTGAAAGAAGAAGTGTCTCGAGTATACGAACTGGAGCAAATGGCTACACATATTCATAAGCATAAGGAGATAGAGCTGCTGATATTATCCTTGCAAAAAGTATGCGAACAAGCTTTTTCTGAATTGGCAGAATATGTCTCACAATTGTAGTGTACAGTACTTGCGATAAAATGCATGAGTTTATGACGGCTCTCGCTGCGAAGATGCGGCAACGATTGACGTGAAAAGCCCGTATCTCGGCATGCCTTGCTGCAAAGAGTGGGAGGGCGTAGGCACGAAGCCCGCCCCACGATTATGCAGCAAGAGTGTGCCGGGAGCGGACTTGTAACAGAAAGCGTGTCCGCCGCCCACATTAATAGTCACTTTGTCGAGGCTGAGTTTTTGATTAATCTTCAGGTCTTGGTGTTGAAATTTCTTTAATTGAAATTTTCAGTTATACATTTATGCCTTACAAAAACGATACTCATATGTCGACTAACGATGCAAAGCCAATGATACCTACCAATTATGGCGCCTTGAGCACCTTGATTACTGTTTTTTTCTTTTGGGGATTTATAGCAGCGGGCAATGGGGTGTTTATACCTTTTTGCAAACATTATTTTAGTCTCGATCAGTTTCAGTCTCAATTAATAGATTTTGCATTTTATCTGGCTTACTATCTGGGTGCATTGGCCATGTTTATTTATAGTAATTTCAAAGGAGCCGATCCGGTAGCGAAGTGGGGATACAAAAAAAGTATTGTCTATGGTTTGTTGTTTTCGGCCTTGGGTGCATTAGCGATGATATTGGCTGTGAATGGCAACACGTTTCTGGGTATGCTGGTAGGTTTGTTTATTGTGGCGCTGGGCTTTTCGTTGCAACAAACGGCTGCAAATCCTTTTGCTATATCTCTAGGTGACCCTGCCACTGGAAGCAACAGAATCAATCTTGGAGGTAGTATCAATTCTTTTGGTACATCGATAGGTCCTATTATTGTTGCACTTGCATTGTTTGGTGTGACCAAGGCATCGGATGAGCAAGTGCAAGGGATGAGTCTTGATAAAGTGTCTTTGCTCTATGGTTTTGTTTGTGCCTTATTTGTAGGGGCAGCACTTCTTTTCTTGTTTTCCAAAAAAGTACCTTCCGGTAGCTTTGTAGATAAAACAGAGGCGGCTCCCAAAGCCATGATAGCCTTATTGGTGATGACGATATTGTTGGTAATCGTGTATGTTCCGGTTTTTCTATCCTATCAGTCTGTACAAGAGAGTGGGGCTTCGGTAGCAGATATTGAGTTAGTACGTATGCGATGGTTGGTGATCGGTTTTGCCGGTGTGGTGGGAGTGCTTATCACCTCCTGGTGGATGGCCGGTCGAGATACCAGTGGATGGGGAGCCATGCAATATCCACAGCTTCTATTAGGTATGCTTGCCATTTTTATTTATGTAGGAGTGGAAGTGGCTATAGGGAGTAATCTCAGTGAGCTACTAAAGCAGAGCAGCTTTGGTAGTTTGGAAGCTTCAGAGGCAGCTCCTTATGTCTCTATGTATTGGGGGAGTCTTATGATAGGTCGATGGGCAGGTGCTATCAATGTATTCAAGCCATCTACCGCTCTCAAAAATGCATTACTCATTATCGTGCCTTTAGTGGCTTTTGGGGTAGTAATAACCGTTAATACGATTGCTCAAAATGATATGAGCGCATTGTATTGGTATTTTATTTGCGTGATAGTTCTTATAATAGCATTTTTTCTTTCTCAAGACAAGCCTGCCAGGACCCTGCTATTGTTTAGTTTACTTGGTTGCTTGGCCATGTTGATTGGCGTTATGAGTGAAGGTCAAGTGGCTACTTACGCGTTTCTGAGTGGCGGCTTGTTTTGTAGTGTCATGTGGCCTTGTATATTTTCATTAGCAACAGCAGGCTTGGGTAAGTACACTACACAAGGTTCCGGATTTCTGATCATGATGATTTTGGGAGGGGCGATTGTGCCTCCAATACAAGGTAAAATGGCCGATTTGATTCAGTCAAACTCCAATGTGCCTGGCTACGGAATACACATGTCTTATTGGTTAGCTGTATTTTGTTTTGCTTATTTAGCCGTCTTTGCTTTTGCTGTAAAACGAATATTACTCAAACAAGGAATTAATTATGATGAATCATCTGTTGCTGGGCATTGATATTGGAGGTACGAATACCGCTTTGGGAATAGTGGATGGAGAGGGGCATGTATTGGACAGTTTTTCTGTACCAACACGCGGCTTTCCCGACCCCAAAGAGTATGTAGAGATGCTACATCATGAAGTCAGTCGGCGTTTCAGTATTCATGAAAACATCGTTCTCAAAGCTATTGGTATAGGTGCACCCAGTACCAATTTCTACACCGGTGTATTAGCACACGCTCCCAATATGGAATGGAAAGGAGAAGTGCCTATACGCGATTTAGTGGAAGCAAAATTTCGGCTGCCGGTAGTAGTTACCAACGATGCCAATGCAGCAGCTATGGGCGAAATGAAGTATGGTGCTGCACAAGCATACAAAGATTTTATAATGCTCACACTTGGAACAGGAGTGGGCAGTGGTATCGTAAGTAATGGCCAAGTAGTCTATGGCCATGATGGATTTGCCGGTGAGCTGGGACATGTCATAGCTGTCAGAGATGGCAGAAGTTGTGGCTGTGGTCGTCGCGGATGCCTGGAGACCTATACCTCCGCTACCGGAGTTGTGCGTACCATACACGAAATGCTCAGCAACTCAGTACAGCCTAGTTTGTTGCGTCAGTTCAATGCTCCTACTTCCAAAGATTTGTATGATGCCGCAGTCGCAAAGGACAAGCTTGCATTAGATATTTTTGAGTTTACAGGCCGTATCTTGGGGCAAACATTAGCCGATATATGTGCCATCACCAGCCCGGAGGCTATCGTGTTTTTCGGAGGCTTATCGCGAGCCGGCGACTATATTTTTCAACCCACCCAATTCTATCTCGAGCAAAATTTATTGAATCTCTATCAAGGAAAAATAAAATTACTGCACTCTACGCTACCCGAAAATGATGCCGCTATACTAGGGGCTGCCTCGCTGGTGTCTGAGTATCTATCGTAATTTTTTTTTGGAGCGCATCGTCACTGCCAGTCTCATCCTACTTCCCGCTATCCGCTACTTCCGCATCACATGTATGCAGTCGAAATGATATTTTCGTACAATGCGGAAACGCTCCTATCGGGGCTATACATCAGCCACACAATCATTATTCATCTTTTCTTGAATACGGTATCTTACATACATTCACTAGCGATGCAAAAGTCTAATCTCCAAAAAATAAAAACTAATCCTTCTGCTCCAAACTTTTCTTTCTGAAGTCAATATGATACGTCACACCACATTGAAGCGTATGATTATTTTCCACCCGCACACCATCCGATTTTATAATCAGCTGATTCAGATAGCCCAATTGGATATTGCCCATTCGGTTATATTGATATCCTATGGCTATATAAGCCCTGTTTTGATCATAGATATTTAATCGTACATTTTTACCAAAAGACACAAACGCTTCTTCGTAAGCTCTTGCAAAAAGATAAGTACTCTTTGGCGATACCTTGCTCAATGGATAAGTAACCGATAGCAGATATCTAAATCTATTGGTATAAACTATTTTATCAAATACCAATTCTTGTTTGGGATTGTATACATATCGTTCTACAAATCGCTGCTCCAATCGATAGCGGTGCGAAAGATTTATTTTTCCTAATCGTTGCTGCACAGTCAAGGTCTGCCATATTCTGTGTTCATCAAAGTATCTGTTTGTGGCCTGCTTGCCATAAGGGTAGGTGCCAATATGCCCATAGCCTATTGTTAGAGTTACATTGTCTTTCCATTTGTAGTCAATACCTAGCCGAAGAAGCGACTGTTGAGCCCTGGTGATGATTTCGCTTCTGCGCCATTGGTATTCGCTATGTATCGACCATTTATTCGTCAGGAGATGATTGCCAAAGAACATATACCAGCCATGCTGTTGTCTATCAATTTGTCTTGAGGATTGGCTGTAAGTGTTTAATGTTACATGTTGAAGAATACTTGCAATTAGTACTGTTCGGTAATGATTTTTTATAAACAGAAAAAATATCATGCTTTGCAAGCCCTGTCAATCGGTTGCACAAAGGTATAAGGATATATGAATTTTTTTGTTTATGGCCTGTCAAATTCATCCATTGCATTTCATGCTTTATAAATT
>DAIUCL010000151.1:0-6838 GCA_036846185.1 Chitinophagaceae bacterium | reverse complement strand
TTACAAACCTAAAAAATTCACTAAATAATGAGTTTTTCTCGGAACAATAGCAGCATCAGATATTCGTTTAATCAGAAAATTGATACATCAGATAGCCGAGAGATGTACATCGGGTTATTTGACAATCTCAAGATCAACATTGCAGAATCCAAAGTATCTGAAATAGTGGATTTGAATATGCACAAAAAGATAAAAAACGTAAATATCATAAAATCATACCTACTCAACAACACGCAAAAACCCTTTGTATTCACACAATGTTTAAACTAAGTGTATTGCGATAAAATCTGAGCAAGTAACTTAGCTGCATGAAATTTTCTTCACACACAGTAGAATTGGCGGTTAATGAGTTTGCCCGACTCCCCGGAGTTGGCAAAAAGACTGCCTTGCGGCTCGTACTTCATCTTCTAAAACAACCTGAAGAGAATTTACAACGAATAGGAAATAGCATTATTGACCTTTATCAAAAGGTCAAGTATTGCATGACATGCCACAATGTATCGGACAATGAAATATGCACTATATGTAACGACCCACACAGGAGAAAAAATGTCATATGCATTGTAGAGTCTATTAGAGATGTAATGGCCATTGAAGCTACCCAACAATATAGTGGATTGTATCACATTTTAGGGGGTGTCATATCACCTTTGGATGGTATAGGCCCCGACCAACTGAACATAGATAGTCTTTTAAATCGAATATCCATCAGCTCTACCGAAGAATTGATATTGGCATTGAGCCCCACTCTGGAAGGCGATACAACGATCTATTATTTGCAAAAAAAAATAGAACCTTTAGGAATTAAAATCACAACATTATCCCGAGGAGTTGCCTTTGGGGGAGAGCTGGAATACGCTGATGAAATCACGTTGGGTCGATCTATACAAAATAGATTACCTTTGAGTATCTTCTCGACAAAAATAAATTTATGACCAATTCCAGCACTGCAATTAAGAAAATAGGGCTTATGACATCCGGCGGCGACTCGCCGGGGATGAATGCGGCGGTAAGAGCTATTGTAAGAACATCCATTTGTCATAATATTACACCTATCGGCATTATGAGAGGCTATCAAGGCATGATAGAAAACGACATGAAAGAACTGAGTAGCAGAGACGTATCGAATATTATACAAAGAGGAGGAACGATACTAAAAACTGCACGTAGTAAAGAATTCATGACAACGGAGGGCATGTACAAAGCATATACTAACCTCAAAGAAAATGAAATTGATGCGCTCATACTCATAGGCGGAGACGGTACTATTAAAGGTGCGATCGAGTTTTTCAAACAATACAGCATCCCATCAATTGCCTTGCCTGGCACAATAGATAATGATATCAATGGCACTGATTACACCATTGGCTTTGACACTGCCGTAAATACAGCCATGGAATCCATTGACAAAATTAGAGATACAGCCTCTTCTCACAACAGAATTTTTTTGGTTGAAGTGATGGGTAGGGATGCCGGCTATATAGCCTTGTATAGCGGCCTTGCCTGTGGCGCCGAACACATTTTTATACCCGAACAACAAGAAGCTTTAGACATTTTTATCGATACTATTCAAAAAGACCAAAATAGAAAAAAACAAGCAAATATTATTGTAGTAGCCGAAGGTGACCAATTTGGAGGGGCTGAACAGTTGAAAACCTATTTGCAAAAACAATTACCGGATATTGACTCAAGAGTAACTATACTAGGACACATACAGCGAGGAGGAAGCCCTACATGTTCTGATAGAATATTAGCATCCAGACTTGGACAAGCTTCAGTAGAATACCTGATCAAAGGAGAGAGTCAAAAAATGGCTGGCATGATAAACGGAAATATCGTGCTGACAGATTATGCACTGTGTGTCAAAGCAGGAAAGCCCATAGCTGAAGATTTTATCAGGATGATTTACCAATTAAGATAAACGTCTGTATAATTTTAAATCATAATTCAGAACAGTTTTGTCATACGAAGTATCTAAAAGATACACTCCCCCCTAACAGAATAAAGTAGATGAATAACTATTATAATACTAAATGATGTTACTTTTGCAACTATGAATAGCACACACAAGGCTTTAGTACTATATATAATCATTTCAGTTCTAGATACAAGCTATTGCTTTTCGCAAGTATTCTATCGAAGAACCGAATTGGGCTTCTGCGGTGGCACAGCCCATTACTTTGGAGATTTGAATCAAAATTTAGGATTTGCAGAAATAGGGAAAAGTGCAGGCGTATTCTATCGATATAATGCCACTAGATACATCGGTCTGAAACTGAATGCTGGCTATGCTAATTTGGGTTACGATGACAAACACTCCTCTAATCCATATCAAAAAATGCGTAACTTAAACTTCAAAACTAATATTTTTGAAGTACTAGCACAAGCCGAGTTCAATTTTTTTGAGTACACTGTGGGGGATTTTGACAAACGATTCACCCCCTATGTATCACTAGGAGTAGGAGCATTCAGATATGACCCATATACCACCTACAATGGGAAAGTATATTATTTGAGACCCTTGGGCACAGAAGGTCAGAATTTTGATGAATATAAAGACCGTCGTTATAAACCGTGGTCAATGGCATTTCCTATAGGTATTGGTATTAAATATTGGTGGAATTATGGTATTACGGTAACAGCCGAAATCATCAATCGCTCTACTATGACAGATTATTTGGATGATGTAAGTACTACCTATGTCGGTATTGACTTATTTACCGAACCCGAACCAGGCCCCTACCCCTATGTTGGCTCCCAATTACAAGATAGAAGTATAGATGTCACCAGTTCACCAATTGGGTTTAAAGGTCGTCAGAGAGGTATTAGTTCTACGAAAGATCAATATATGTTTTTTCAATTAGGTGTATCATATCGATTACCAACATACAAATGCCCCGCTAATCAGCTCTAACGATAGTTTTTTTACTTAACTCTCTTAAATAATTTCATTACGTTTTATATATTTTCCAGCAATAGTGAATTTTCTTATTCCGAAAATCTGCAGGAATAGTAGAAGAGGTAATATCTTCAATTTTATTAGAATTTATTTCAAACTCATTTAGCTCAAATTCCCTAAAATTTGTTGAAAAAAATAACACCCCACCATTTTTCATCAATCGCAAACAATTATTGATTAGCATTACATGATCCTCTTGAACTGAGAATGATGTCTTTGCCATCTTACTTTTGGATACTGTGGGAGGATCAAGAATAACAATATCATACAACTCTTTTTCTTGTTCTGTCAACCACTGCTTCACATCCGCCTTTATTATAAGATGTTTGGATTCATCCAATTTATTTAGACGCACATTATCTTTCGACCAGTTCAAATAGGTATTAGAAAGATCAACCGTGGTAACTTGATTTGCTCCGCCTGCCAGCGCATATACCGAAAAAGAACCAGTATAAGCAAATAAATTCAAGACGTGTTTGTTAGCACTGATAGAGCGTACCATAGACCTCGTAATGCGATGATCCAAAAATAAACCCGTATCTAAATAATCCGTAAGATTGATAGCAAATAAAAGCCCTGATTCTCGAACATGAAAAAACTGTTTTTTATCATTAACCTTTTCATACTGTGCATTTCCTCTTTGCCTCGCTCTGGTCTTGACATACATACTCTCTCTCTTACAGTCCAAAGCAAGCTCAATTGCATATAACGAATCGCTCAACCACAGCGCATGCAAATCTTCCTGTAAGGAAAAACTAGTTCTATACTCATACACTAGAATATAAGCATCATAAACGTCAATTGCCAAAGGATACTCTGGCATATCCCAATCATACACTCTGTAACATGACAAATTCTCATTTGCTACATACTTTTTTATAGCTTTTATATTCTTTTTTATCCTATTGAGCAATGCTTCCGCTTTCACGTCTTACGATTTTATGGTTTGTGTGTAAAATAATACACTTTCATATGAATATACATAAATAATTTAATTACTTTGCTACAAATAGATTTTAGATGTCTTATAACCAATCTTTTTCCAGAATAGTAAATATATTGAATACACTCCGAAGCGAATGCCCGTGGGACAAAAAGCAAACAATCAACACGCTTCGACAACTTACAATTGAAGAAATATATGAATTAGCGGATGCTATATCAAAAAATGACTGGCCTGGAATAAAAGAAGAATTGGGAGACATCTTACTTCACATAATATTCTATGCTAAAATCGCAGAAGAAAAAAAAGAATTTACGCTAGGAGATGTCATAGAATCTGTTTGTAATAAGCTTGTCAATAGGCACCCACACATATACACATTTTTGAAGGTCAACGATGATAAAGAAGTAAAACAAAACTGGGAGAATATAAAACTAAAAGAAGGTAAAGAATCTATACTAAGCGGTGTACCTTCGGCATTGCCGGCTATGGTAAAGGCACTTCGCCTGCAAGAAAAATCAGCGCAAGTTGGATTTGAATGGAGAGACATAAAAGACGTAAAAACAAAAATATTAGAAGAGATAGATGAATTACAAGAAGTCATAAACGAAAATAACCAAGAAGAAATAGAAAAAGAATTTGGCGATGTATTATTTTCACTTATAAATTATGCCCGGTACCTTAACATAGATCCGGAACATGCCCTTAGCTTAACTAATAATAAATTCAAACAAAGATTCGAACTAATGGAGAAAAAACTTACGGCCAACAACAAACAACTCACAGACTATTCACTAGAAACAATGGATAGCATTTGGAATGAGATAAAGAAAAATGGATAAAAAAAACAGAAACAATACCTTTCGTTTTCCTTTTGATATAGACAGACGAATATTCTTATTTCTATCTGTCGTCTTTTTTATATTATCCATAGATAGTGTGTATGATGGGATATTTCCCAAAAACTCAATCGACACACTTCGAAATAAAATTGAATTAAACTTAAATAAATCATTTGCAGAATTCCAAAAAACAGTTGACAGCTCTACGGAAGACTATAATTCATTATACCCTATTAATCCTGAACTTGTCAACTATAAACCATATGGCATTTTTGTATATCAAAACGATGAATTAATCCAATGGAATAAAAATGACATAAAACTTCCTAACAAGCCATTTGATACTGACAATATAATAATATTCAAGAATCTCAAGGGCTACTATGCAATCAAAACCATAGAAAAGAAAAACTCAAATGGTAAAATTAGACTCTTTACTTGTATCATTCCAATCAAAGAAGAATATCAGATATCTTCAGACAACTTTATTAATCATTTCATCAATGGTGATAAAGAAAATGATTATGGCATCACCATTTCTTTGAATTATATCAAAAATAGTATCCCTGTCCGCCATTCAGGTAAAATACTATTCTATTTGCATAAAGAAGACTTTTTTATTAGTATAAATGACCAGTCGGGATGGAGACTTTTCTTCAATGCACTTCCATTCATATTTTTTGGGATATCGATACACACATATTTTAAAGTAAGTGTCAAAAATAATCCAAAACGTATTTTTAATTATTTATTACTTGTAGCATTCATAGTCAGATCATCAAACTACCTCTGGGGCTTCCCATCAGACTATTCCTATTACACACTTTTCAACCCGATGTTTTTTGCAACAGACTACATCAATAAATCACTAGGAGATGTATTTATAAACACCTGTCTACTATTTTGGATATTACTTTTTTACATAGTAAATGTACAAGGAAGATATCTCAAGCTGAAAGAATCCGCCAAAAGCAATATTTTCTTACCTGTCATTTTTATTTCTATCTGTATTGCGCAAATATATATATTCGATTTGGCACAAAAAATAATTGATGACTCTATTATCATCTTTGATACTACACTATTTACTCGATTAGATTTGTTTTCTTTTGTTGGCCTTCTTACACTTATGATATTGTTTGCCAACATTTTTCTTCTTACCATATTATGCAACAATTACTTCAACGATATTGTCAAAAATCGAAATATTAAAATTTACTTTTATGCATTTGCCACCATACTGATTATCGTCCTATTCAGAAATGCATCGGCATCATTAATATTCCTATTCCCATCAATTGGATTTATATCTTTTTTACTGGACAAACAATTCTTCAAACTTCGATTTGATTTCAATTCATACCCACTTCTACTTTGGCTCATCATCATTGCCATCTTATCATCTCTTATTTTGACCTACAAAATATCTGAAAAAGAAAATACAGACAATATTATTCTCTGTTCGAAAGTAACTGAGATTTACAATAATGTACTTGAAGAAGAATTGGCATCTATAATCAACAATATCAACAATGATTCGGACTTACTAAGCCTTTCTAAAAACACCTTCAACATAGAATTGGTTAGTAAATCTATACAAAACAATTACTTATTTCCCAAAATGCTAAAATACAATACTTCCATTCACACAATCTCCCCATACAATATTCCTAACATACATGATTATAACTTTTCAAAATTCTTAAACCAAAATTTCAACAATGAATTCACATACAACTTCTCAAACGAAAGCTACTTTGTTCAACCTTACATCAATAATAATGACAAAGGCTACATAGCTTGCATTCTTAAAACAGACTCCATTTCTTACTTCCTAAAAGTCAACTACCCACTTTTAAACATTCAGGAGAATTATAAAAATGTGATTTTCAAAAATCCTATCCAAAAATCCATCTCTGAAAATCAATTCTCCGTAGCCATTTACAAAGACAACATCCTTGTCAACAAAATTGGAAATTTCGCATTCCCCGAATATTTGAATGCAACTAATTTATATAAAGAAAAAAACTCCTTACTAATTTCTCTTTTCAACAAAAATGATCGATTTTTTATAGGCCCTACCAACTCTATGGG
>DAIUCL010000150.1:0-6885 GCA_036846185.1 Chitinophagaceae bacterium | reverse complement strand
GCACTCGCACTCAACGCACTGGCAGGTTGTGTAATGGTAAAGGATACAGTGGTTGAACAGCTGTTCGCATCGGATACAGTGACTATATATGTACCGGCACACAAACTACTAGCAGCACCTGTGGTAGTATTAATTACAGGAGTACCCGGCCCGGTAATGGTTGGATAGGTGTAAGAAGTTGTACCACCAGAACCGGAAACAGAAGCAGTGCCATCACATAAACCAAAGCAACTGACATTCGAAGTAACAGTAGCACTCGCAGTCAACTGAGTAGGTTGAGTAATCGTGAAGGACACAGTCGTAGTACAGCTATTCGCATCGGATACAGTAACTATATAAGTACCGGCGCACAAACTGCTTGCAGCACCAGTGGTATTATTAATTACAGGCGTACCGGGGCCAGTGATGGTTGGATAAGTATAAGGAGATGTACCACCTGAACCCGATACTGTGGCAGTAGCATTACATAAACCAAAGCAACTCACATTTGAAATAACATTTGCACTCGCACTAACAGCACTGGCAGGTTGCGTGACACATACTGTAGTCGTAATACTACAGTTGGACACATCAGTAGCAGTAATAGTGTAGCATTGTGCTGTAAGGTTATTAAATGTACCTGTAGGAGACTGAGTACCAATATTGGGAGAGATAGAATAAGTAATAGTTGAAGTACCTCCTGATGCGGCGGCAATTATTTGACCGGTATTTGCGCCGAAACATAATATTGTATTGGGACTCACACTATTCCACACCAAAGCAGGTGGCTCTGTGATGACTATATTTTCCACGGAGTCTTTACACTGATTAGGAGAGCTCACTACTATCTTATAAGTACCTGCCGGTAAATTTTGATAATCACCTGATCCAAACAGTTGGGCATTGCCACAAGGAGGATTATTTGAAGGAGTGATACTATATGTATATGGGAAGGTACCACCAGTAGTTGTAGTAAAGATTTGACCGTTACATCCTCCGTTACAGTTGATATTCGTAACAGTATTCAAGTTGATATCGGGAATCGGTGGCAATGCAAGTGAAATCGTAGCAGTAGTGGTACACCCTACCACATCCACAGCGAGAATCGTGTACGTTCCCTGACACAAATTTTGAAATGATGGTCCTGTGGTGGCTGTAACCGAATCTGTATACACATTAGGAGGAGTTACTAATGGAAGTCTGTAGAATCGTTTAGGACCGGTACCTCCTGTGGCTATTGGACTGTATGTACCTCCACATGGATTAGGACAAGTGGGATTTACTATAGTTGCAGCAGCGGTGCTTATTGATATTACCGATGGTGTGGTTAACGTACGAGTGCTTGTGGCAGTACATCCATTAGCATCTGTAATAGTTATTGTGTAAGTCAAACCGGGAGATGGTGCTCCTGGCAGACCTGAAATTGTTTGAGAAAAGAACGCCGGGGGAGTAGGAAGCACAGCGGTAGGAGGGTTAGGACTTATCGAATAGGTAAAGCCCCCAGTACCACCACCTGGATTACAAACAATAGTGCCGGTACTATCACCAAAACATTGTGGATTGGTAGATGTAGGAGTTGGGAATGTGATAACAGGAGGATTTGCAATATTTGCAGATGCGGTCTGCGTACAACCCCACTTGTCCATAACTGTGATAGTATAGCTACCTTGAGGTAGATTATTCCATGCGCCAGGGGCATATTGAGTTGCTAATAAAGCATTACCTGCAGGAGTACTACTCAAAGTGTACGTAAATGGTGCTGCACCTCCGCTTAAGGTTTGCACTCTGAAAGTATCAAGTGCAAACTGATTATTACATGGCGGATCTTTTTTGAATGTAGATAAGTTCATAGGTAAATAAGGAGGATGAACTACAACTGAATCATCCTCACAACCCAAAGCATCACGGACAGTAAAGGTGTATGTATTACCTCCTGTAAGCCCGGTAAATACGTTGAAACTAGGCGTGGCTACACCAAACGTATTAGTCTGACCTGGACCTTGTGACTTATATTGATAAGGCGACATCCCATTCACTCCATAAACCGTATCTATATAGGTGAGGGTGTTACAATTGAAACCCGTCCGGATTGAATCTTTCAATCCGGCAGATACATTGAAGTTTAGTGTAGGACCCGTATTGGCTGGCGTACCACATAGCGACATAAAAGGCTGTGGTGCAGGTCCATTGAGCGAAATAGTATACGAGCCGGCTGGGAGTGGTTGCGTAAAGTTGATATAAATAGTATCTGTAACATTACTCCAGTTGAATCCCGTCACACCACTACATCCGGGACATGGCACACCTCCATTGGCAGTGAAAGTCGGAACCGGACCACCACCTGAGAAGGTAAAATCGGAAGCCTGTATCTGTGTACAACGGACAGGTTGCGACATTCTGATTTTGAGCTGCGTAACCGGCAAACAAGGATCGATAGGTGACAGGGATAGCATAGCAGGGGCTGCTACGTTTACAATATTAGAAGTACCGGCAAATTGTATCGAAAACCCACTACTTCCTGCTGCATATGGAGGACCTACTGGTGGAGTTAGGGATGCACCTCCTGCTCTTCGGCTGATACCAAGTATGTAGGTATTACCTGCGATTATATTGACCTGTGGCTCAAAACCCAATGCGGCCACCGCTTGCATACCCGTAGGAGCTGCGGATGGGTAAGAATTACACTCTACTAAGTTACCAGCTGCCAAACCGCCACAGCCACTCGCAGTAATATTCCAGAGTGCCCAATCCAAATCCCCTAGCGGGTCATTGGGGGTAATAGTAAAATTCAAGGTACCGGATGTCTGACACGTAAATCGATAGTATACCCAGTTCTGCACAAAACCAACTGTACCACCCAATGCATTTCCACATGTACCTGCACCTCCGGGATTACCCGTATTGGATTGATACGAAAATTGATTGGTGACCGTATTACCACATATAGGCAAGGCCTGACAGGGGTTTTGCTCACAAGCACTGTTCATTGGTTGCAACTGTGCAGATACGTTCCAAATCAAGCCTAAAGTTAAGACAATCGAGGTAACAATTCTTTTCATATTCTCTTATTTCTGGTTTTATAACTATTGTTTTGACATGCTAAATACAGCTATACTTACCTTGTTTTTAACAATAATATACTTTATTTTTTTACTAATTAAGCCTTTTTTAAGGATTTAGGAGGCTAAAATAGTACGAAATGTGCTCAGAGACAAACTCTTTTTGTCATTTTATTTCAATATTTTTTCAAAACCAGTTCTTGACTATCAAAAACGGCATAGGTATCATGGCTTATCCAATCGCCCAAATTGACCAAATAAGCCCCATTATCGAGCTCCTTACTCAGTGGTATGTGCCGATGACCAAAGACAAAGTAGTCAAAATGGGTATGCTGCAACATCTGCTTCGCAAAGTCAATTTGTGCTTCTTTTTCGTCGGTTTGCATGGCCAGATTGGCGTATTTATGTTTGGGCCCCAGCCGGCTGAAGTAGTCTGCGATAGCTATACCCCAGTCGGGGTGAAGGCAACGGTAGAGGTACTGACATAAGGGATGATGTAAGATATATTTGAGTCGTTTGTACGATTTTTCGAGGTGGCTAATCCCATCTCCATGACCGATAAACAGACTTTTACCATTGATTTTCAGCGTTTTGTGCTGCTTGTAAACGGTTGCGCCCAGTTCTTGTTCAAAATAGGTCGTCATCCACAGGTCGTGATTGCCGGTAAAGACCACAATATGGACTCCGGCATCGCTGAGGGAGGCGAGCTTGCCCAAAAAGCGAGTGAATCCTCGGGGCACGACCCGCTTATATTCCATCCAAGTGTCGAACAGATCGCCGAGCAGAAAGAGTGTATGAGCATCGTGTTGGATACTATCGAACCATGCGCATACTCGGCGCTCTCTGGCTATACTTTCCGTTAGGTTGGGTATACCAAAATGAAAGTCGGATGCAAAATAACATTTTTGACCTTGGGGCAGCTCTATGGGTGGTATTGCGTCGAACTTCACTGCCCAAAGGTACTATGGAAGCCTTATATTCTAAATATCGATAAGCGACTCTTTATCCCAATGGTTAAAAAAAGCTGAATTTACATTTTTGGGCTGAAGGGCTGCCGTGCCCGAAAGGCGACGAGGTACGAGGCGGTGCGAAGCTTGCGGAGCACGGGAGCGATAGCGCACCCTGTAGGGGACGGATGGAAGATGAGGCAGGCAGTGTGTGGAGAGCCCCAAAAAGTGAATGATCTGTCAGTTATTCTTGTTTTTTTGGAGCGCATCGCCTGGCTCATCGAGCGTCGACCGTCTCGCTATCCGCTGCTACCGCATAGGATGTGAAGGAATGCGACAAGGAGTTGTAGTATGCGGTATCCGCTACTATCGAGGCTAAAGCTCATCGTCTGAATCTTTGTTCGTCAGGGGGAGGACAGTCTTGCTCTCTGGAATATGTGAGTAGCGTGGCGTATCATTGCAGTTGATGAATGAAAAGCGACAAGCCCATTTGGCTTTACTGGGTGCAAATTTGTTTTATGGTGCCGGTTTTTCGGTAGCCAAAACGGTGATGCCTTCGTTGATTGCACCGAGTGCATTCATATTGATACGAGTGAGCTGTGCTACTATTCTGTTTTGGTTGTCGTGGCTGCTGGGGCGGTCGTTTCGGGCTAGCATATCAGCGGAGCATCGGATGCGGCTTATTGCCTGTGCTTTTTTTGGAGTGGCGGCTAATCAATTGCTATTTTTCAAGGGGCTGAGCCTCACGTCACCTATTCATGCTTCGCTGATGATGCTGCTAACACCGATACTAGTGAGCGTATTGGCGGTGTGGATGGCCAAGGAGCGTTTGTCTGCGTTCAATATTTCAGGTCTACTTCTGGGGGTATGTGGAGCAAGCCTGCTGATACTTCAGTCCGGCAAGAGTGCTATAGCGAGCGATCCCTTTTGGGGTGATTTTTTTATATTGCTGAATGCGGCTTCATATGCGATTTATTTGGTTATTGTAAAACCACTCATGCAAGTGTATCGCCCTGTGATTGTCATCCGTTGGATATTTTTGATTGGTACTGCGATGGTATTGCCATTTGGCTTGAGCGATTTCAGAGCGATACCTTGGACCATGTTTGGTATGGCGCACTATGCAGCCGTAATTTTTATTGTGGTGGGGGTTACTTTTTTTACCTACTTATGGAATATATATGCGCTGCGTATTCTCAGTTCTTCTATAGCGGGTGCGTATATTTATTTACAACCGCTCTTTGCGGCTATTATTGCGATTCTGTTTTTGGGCGAGGAGGCTACTTGGTATAAATTACTGAGTGGTATTTTGATCTTTGTGGGGGTGTATAGTGCCAGCCATCGAAAACAAGAAGGCAAATAGACATACAGCGTGTAGCTATGCAATGTATCTTTGTCCGATGCTAGTAGTTTTTCACCCCAAGAATCCGGATATGCGACAGGTACAGAAAGTGGTCGACTGTCTTAAATCGGGCGGTGTGATCATCTACCCCACCGATACGGTATATGGCATAGGATGTAGTATAGAACAACCGAAAGCGATAGAGCATATCTGCCGAATCAAGGGGATTCAGCCACATAAGGCCCAATTGTCTTTTTTGTGCAATGATTTGAGTCATTTGAGCGAATACAGCAAATCGATCAGTACTCCTTTGTATCGGTTTTTGAAACAATATGTACCCGGGCCCTACACATTTATCGTGGAGGCTAGTAAGAAAGTACCCAAACTACTGCGCACTAAAAAAGATACTGTAGGGATACGTGTGCCTGACAATCCAATTGCACACGTATTGCTCAAGATGTTGGGGCATCCGGTATTGAGCACGTCACTGCCTCTATTGGAGGGGGGTGAAATACCTAATGATCCGGAGCAGATTGATGACTTGTGGGGCTCTCAGGTGGACTATGTGGTAGATGGTGGTTATGGTGGAATTATTCCATCTACGATTATAGATTGTACCCAATGGCCACCAGAGGTAATAAGAGAGGGATTGGGTGTGGTAGAGTAGGCGTTGTTTGTTTTGGGCACTATATTGTGTGTTTTGAGAAGTATTTCATGCTTTTTTTAATATTAATTGTACATACATTTTCATTTGTAAATGTTTTTTTATTAATTTGTCACCCAAATAGAGATTCATGAAGAGAATTCTTATGTTAGTTATGCTGTTGCAAGCAGCATTTTTGAGTGCCGATGCGCAATTGTTCAGTATTCCCGGATGGGATTATTATTGGGACACGAAAGCTCATGACAAGGGACAGATTCATTTATCGGTTGGCTATGGACAGCCTAGGGTCGAAAATGGTCTTTTCAAATACCAGCGTGATAGCATGGACTTCAGAGTGGTGGGTGTAGGACCTTTTTTTGGGCGACTGCAGTATGGATTGCGACGCAACTTGAGTGTGGCCATCAGTGGTGGGTTTATCCGTTACAAATCGGAGTGGAAGCGCATGCGTCCTGATCCGCTCTGGGGCTATGACCTACCCTTTCGATATGGCACGGAAGCGCAAGATATATGGGCCAATATCCGTTTGAATTATCATCTGTTTGTCAATAAAGATTGGGATATTTATGTAGGGGGCGGCTTGGGCTATAATCAGTTTACTAATAAAGATTTTACGAGTTATGGACCGGATGATACCTTATTTGTATCACAGTTTAAAGTGCCTTATCCTGTATCATATGAGATGACCTTTGGGGCTCGTTATTTTTTCCTAACACGTACGGCTATTTATTTGGAGGCCGGTATCGGCAAGTCATTTGTACAAGGTGGATTTGTATTTAAATTTCGTCATCGCAAACGCGGTTAATTCATTATATTTGCATCACTTTTTAAATTTTTATTCATGAAAACTCAATTATTATCCATTTTCGAATTAGGCAATCAGGTAGGTTATTATAC
>DAIUCL010000149.1:0-6901 GCA_036846185.1 Chitinophagaceae bacterium | reverse complement strand
GTCGCCGAATGGCTGTAATGGCAGATGGGAATTGTATTCTAGTGCGATTAGTTCGCACCAATACGCATCTGCTACTGTGCGGCAGATGAGTATATACTTGTATTTAATTTAAAACTTAAAACAAAAATATTATGAAAAAGATTATAGTAATTGCATAGGTAGCATTATTTACCACATTTATATTTCCTAATTATGCAGAGGCTAAGAAGATTAATCTTAATGAAACGATCACATCAACTGGAGGCTGTAAATGGAAAATTACAGGTTGGATAGATGTTAGTTTTATTCCTCCAAGCATTAATCATTATGATGTATGGGTTACTGATTGTCATGGAAATACAACTCATTTTGTAGGTATTCCTGTTATACCTGATAATACAAACGGTAACACTAGTCTTACTGATTTTGAAAGTCAATATAACATTATTTTTGCTCCTGTTCCTAATCAAATACCGAATCCTACAGATATATTTGAAATCATTAAATTGATTGGAATAAATTCTAATAATCAAAACGAGTAATCATGAAAAGATATTTTCTAACTTTAATAATCATTTCGGTTTTTATTCTTAGCTCCTGTAGTTCGAACCACATAGAAGGTATATGGGATGTATCAAATGTAGAAAGTTCGGGTGGCATAGCAGGCAATATTGGACTTGTAAAGCTACTGGAGCTAGAGGGTCCGATTTCGTTTAGTTTTAAAAAGGAGAATCAATTGGAAATATTGAACAAAAATGGCTTAGTTTTAGAAACACATGACTATAGAGTGCGGCAAGATGATACTATTGAGATTGATTATCTCAATGATAAACAAGTGGGTAAGCTAACTTTTGATTCTAAAAACAAAGTACATATTTCTTTTCCAACCTATTCGTATGTATTAAGCAAGAGGTGATAGACAACTTTACATATTGAAATATATTCGTATTGATGGCAGATAGATGAGGGTATCTATCTGCCATTTTGTATTATTTATATTGTGTATTTGCAAAGTCATTTGTAGTGCAGATTTGTAAAGGGTATATGCAAGTATAAAATTTCAAATAATTACAGTACAAAAAATAGGAACTCCGTCTGCTAAATATTCTTCCCATGTACAGCCTTTAGCCCCGATCGACGCGGAAAGCCCACAGGGGCGAAGGCTAGCAGGCTAGGGAGTGGCAGAGCGGAGGCACGGAGCTACTGCCACGACCATAGCCTGCACGCCTGAGCCACGAGGACTTGGAGCAAAGAGCGGGAGGATAGATGAACAATGTGGAGGCGATGCGCTCCTAAAAGTAGCTCTCGAAGTGTTGCTATTGATTTTGTAATTCTTGATCTAATGTAGCCAGATAATTATTGGCTATTCGAAGTATGTTATTTTTGTGATGGTCGTCTTTTTTGTCCCAGGTGCTGAGGAGCATTTTCATACGTATGTTGCTATCAAAATAGTGTCGGTGTACGTGAAGAAATCGCCAGAAGAGTGCATCCCATATGGCGCACCAGGGCGCTTTGGTGTAGTGGCTCATTTTGAGAATATAGTTGCTTCCTGATAAGTAGGGCTTAGTGCTCATGATGCCTCCGTCGGCAAACTGACTCATTCCATATATGTTTGGTACCATAACCCAGTCGTAGGCGTCGATGTAATGTATCATGAACCAGCGATAGACTTGTTGTGGGTGAAACTCGCAGAGTAACATGAAATTGCCTATTATCATGAGTCGTTCTATGTGGTGATTGTAGGCGTATTGCTTGAGCTTATGTATAGCATCATCGAGAGGGGCAATACCGGTGTTGCCTTGGTAAAAGGAAGGGGGAATTTTCCTGTTAAATTGCCAATGGTTGCTACAGCGCTCGGTGCGCCCGTGGTGTAGGTATACGGCTCTGATATATTCGCGCCATCCTATGAGCTGACGGATAAATCCTTCGAGGGATGCGAGGGGAACTGAATGTTGCTGTGCGGCTTGTATGGTTTGCTCCAGGATGTATTGGGGGGTGAGTAGACCAGTATTGAGCATGGGGGTGAGCACGCTGTGGTGTAGGTATGGTATATGGGCTACTATGGCGTCTTCGTAGGCGCCAAACTCGGGCAGTCGCTCTTGTAGAAAGGCTTGTAAGAATTGTTTGCTTTCTTGAAAGGTGCTAGGGTAGAATGTGTGGGTAGGTATGTCGCCGGTATGCTGTGAGAAGTGCTTGCTGATATAGCGTATTGCTTCTTGTACAAAGGGATTGATGAGGGGGCGATGAACGGAAGGGGGTGTCTTGGTTTTAGGATATTTTTTGCGGTTTTCGGCATCGTAGGACCATTTGCCGCCAATAGGTTTGAGCGATGAGTCGATCAAGATGTTGCGTGTTTTTCGCTGATGAATATAGAAGGAGGTTTGGTAGTAGGGATTTTGCGCAAAGTAGTCGTTGAGCTGGTCGATATGATTCAGAAATTGTGGATTGGGATGCCAAAGGATGGATACATTGTACGTAACGGCGGCTTGGGTGCTGCGTGTGTATAACCAGTCGTCGCTGGGCTCTATGAGATGGATGTGATCTATACCCCGTTGGGCCAGGTGTGGTATAAGGAATTGGATAGAGGCTATTGGCTGATGGTATTCGATATAGTGTACGTCGATATGATGTGATACCAGGTAGGATTCATAAAACTTCATCGATGCTCTATGATAGATGAGCTTTTGTTTGTGAAAAGGGACTTGGCAAAAGAATAAGGGTTCTTCGATGAGATAGACTTGGTCGTGCGGTTTTATACTAGATAGTGTCTCGAAGAGTTGGTGAGGAAAAAGGATATGGGTATTAGGCATTGAGTTTGGGTTTTTGATTTCGGCATCGATCGCTACAGTATTTAACATCGTCCCATACTCGTTCCCATTTTTTGCGCCAGCTGAAGGGTCGTTGGCAGGAAGCACATATTTTTTGTGGGAGGAGGTGTTTGGGTTTATTTTTTGGCATTTTGTTTTTTTTGAGGGCGAGTGTGAGTTTGTATGATTTGTTGTGATTCTGATTTTACGGCATCCGATTT
The DNA here is from genome assembly GCA_036846185.1 of Chitinophagaceae bacterium. Classification (GTDB taxonomy): domain Bacteria; phylum Bacteroidota; class Bacteroidia; order Chitinophagales; family Chitinophagaceae; genus OLB11. The sequence goes on along the minus strand of DAIUCL010000149.1, from coordinate 3,894 downwards.
GCGGTACGACCAAAGGATATCTCTTGCTTTGGCGGCAGCTTCACTGAGTGGTATAATGGGCAGAGGGTAGTCTTTGCCTAGTTCGCATTGATAGTATTGCTGTTCGAGTGCGCTCATCTTGTGCGGTTCGTGTATGAGGTGTGGGGGTACATGTGTTAATTCGGGTACCCATTTTTTGATAAATAGCCCTTGTGGATCGTGGTCTTGCGATTGCTTCACGGGATTGTACATACGGATGGTATTGATCCCGGTAGTACCTGCTTGCATTTGAAATTGTGTATAATGTATGCCTGGCTCGTAATCCAGAAAGAGCTGTGCGAGATGATAAGTTGCTTGTCGCCAATCTTGAAATAGATGATGACAAAAAAAGGAAACGAGCATGGCTCTCATTCTGAAATTGATCCAACCGGTAGTGTAGAGGCAGCGCATACATGCATCGATAAGTGGGTAGCCGGTGTGGCCGGTCTTCCAGGCCTGAATAGCTTTATGGTCTGTTAGATGTGGGAGTGATTCGTAGGCAGAATTGATACAATGTGTTTCGTAGCGGCATTCGACTTCAAACTTTTGAATAAAGTGGCAGCGCCAGTGTATACGGGTGAGAAAATTAGTAAATGCTTTTTTGTGAAGTGGGTATTGCGGATGAGATAAGGTGTATTGATACACTTGTCGGCTGCTCAGATTTCCCCAGGCCAGATAAGGTGATAATCGACTGCAACTATATCTACTTTCAGAGGGTTTGGATATATGTTTGGAATAGAATTTTCCTCTGGTATTCAGAAAAGAGTTGAGGTAAGAGTAGGCATATTGCTCGCCCGGGGGCTGCATGGTAGAGGGGTAGGCAGCTATGATCTGTTGGATGTGTGCCGGTAGTATATACGAATGGATGAGATGGAATTTGTGGTGGGTATCATAGGTATTGAGATACATAGGCTGCGACATGACTGTATACCAGGCTTTGTCCCATTCATTTCTATTTTTAATACCTCGTTGTATACCATCTCGTTGGCTTTGTATCCATTCGATATTCGTTTCTTGGCACAGACGTTTTATTTTTTTATCGCGGATATAGGTTTGCATAATACCGCTTTCTTGATAGCTGAATAGTTTGTGGATATGGTATCGTTCTATCAGATGTGAAAAAATGTTGAGTGCATCGCCATAAAGTAGTTCTACTTTTTTGTGGCAAGATGTCCATGTGGTATTCATCGCTTGTATGGAGTGATATACAAATTGCAAATGTCTTACTCCACAATCGGGATAAGCTATAGATTCGGGTTCGATAATGTAGATTACGATATATGGCAAGGGTTCGGCTTCGGCACGAAATAGGGGTTCATGATCTTGTGTACGAAGATCGCGCTTGAGCCAAACGATATTGATAGGCTGCTTTACCATTTTTTCATTTCGTATTCGCACTGTTTCCAATATTTCGAAAAAGAGGTGAAGTAGTCATTCGTTTGGAAAAGGAATTCATAGTCAGAACCTATGCCGGTATAATGTAGCGTAGTGGGATGAACTTTATAATATACCCTATCTCCCAAAATGAATTGTAAATCTGCAAATTCGCCAGAGAAGACTTGAATAGTAGATATGTTTTTTGCCAGATTCAAGATAAACTGTATCGTATGGGAAGACATGGGAAATTTTGCAAAAAGAGAAGGTTCGAGCAACAGAATTCGATTGGCGTGGATATCGGCTTTCCAGAACGGATCTAGCTGAAAAGGGTTGTATATGACTGTTGGTAAATTCATGTCGACATTCGGAAAGGAGGTACGAGGTAGTACACTTAATTCTTCAAAATGAAGAATGCGTTGCAGGATGTCGGGTGTTGGATTTTCGAGGATTTGATCATAAGCATAATCCAGAAAGCTAAGCTTTTGATTTGAATAGGTGTATTTATTGATATTGTCTTGATTAGCGATATATTTTTTATGACTATTGGTACCTGCTATCCATTGCCAGCTGAGCATATTGGACGCCGGATCGGCATCGAGCAAGTGATAGTACATCCATTTAGCACCCGATAGCCAGTGGCATTGAGCTATATTACATACCAGGGCAGCAGTGTACATACGAAGGTGATTATGCATATAGCCATGCTGATACATGGATTTGATGGCTGTGTCGATGCTTTGAATACCCGTGTGATGATGGACGACCGCATCCGGAATACCTTTTGATCTGATTGGCAGCTGTGGGTTTCGCATATCGTGCAGTATGGCATCTCCCTTATGTTGCCATACTCGCTGCCAATATTCTCGCCAAGCAATTTCTTTGATGAAGGTGTGCAACTGTGTAGGTGTATACTGTAATTGATATAATAGTCTGTGTACGACATATCGGGTAGAAACTACACCTCGCGAGAGATAGGGCGATAAGTAGGATACACTACCGTCGATATAGTTGCGAGTATAATGATATAAAAGAGGTTGTACACAGTCTATTCGTTGCAGAATAGCATCCATAGCTGTAGGAAACTCCATTACACGAAGTAATACATTAATCTACACAACTAAAGTAGTTTGTAGTTATATCCTATTGCTTACGATGTTTGTTAAAATGTCTTTTGGGTCTTTGAGGAGGTTTTGAAAATTTCTTAGTTGGGTTATAGGTAGGTGCTTCACCCAATTCGGCAGGTAGCGGTATTTTTTCTATGTCGTTACCCAAAAAAGCTTCAATTTGGCCAAATTTTCGTTGATCGGTCTCATTGATTAGAGTGATTGCTTCACCGACATTACCGGCACGAGCAGTACGACCTACTCGGTGTACATAGTCTTCGGCATCATTGGGTACGTCTACATTGATCACCAGAGCAATATCGTCGATATCGATCCCTCTGGAGAGTACATCGGTAGCTATGAGTACCTTCAGCTTACCGGCTCTGTAAAGTCGCATCACTTCTTCACGTTCATTTTGCTCAAGGTCTGAGTGCACCGCTGCGCAAGGTATAGATTGTTGTTTCAGTTGTCGGTCTATGTCTTTTACCATTTGTTTGGTAGATGAGAAAAGTATAACAGACTTATTGATATCTTCTTTCAATAACTGAACGAGCAAAGGAAGTTTTTGTGACTGATGTAGAACATAGGCCGATTGTTTGATACCCGCAGCAGGTTTGGAGATTGAAATAGCGATTTCGGCAGGCTCATGAAGAATTTCTTTGGCTAGTTTTCGAATCGCAACCGGCATGGTAGCCGAAAACATAATAGTTTGTTTGCCAGAAGGCAAGTAGCTTGCTATCTTTTTGATATCATCCACAAATCCCATGTCCAACATTTTATCTGCTTCATCCAAAATGAAGTGTTTCACATCATTAAATTTCACATAGTTCATCTTGAGATGAGAGAGCAATCGTCCTGGTGTGGCTATGATAATATTAGCTCCTTGAGTCAGTGCCTTTTTTTCCGTTTCGAAGCTCGATCCGTCGCCGCCGCCATAGATGGCAATAGAGTTGACAGATGTAAAATAGGCAAAGCCTTGAAGTGCTTGATCTATTTGCAGCGCCAGCTCTCTGGTGGGTACTACTACGAGTGTATTAGTTGTATCACTGGCCTCCACGCAAAGTTTGTGCAGGATGGGTAGCAAGAAAGCGGCAGTTTTTCCGGTACCTGTTTGCGCACAAGCTATTAGGTCTTTTCCTTCTAGTATGATGGGTATAGCTTGTACTTGAATAGGGGTAGGCTCATAAAATCTCATCGCATCGAGACCTTCATTGAGGTTTTCGTCAAATTGAAATTGAGCGAATGTTAGTTGACTTTGCATAGTGCGAAGTTAGTAAAAGCTATTGGAAATGAGTTCTAATCAATTATTGCACTTGAATCTTTAAGCTTGCCTTTATCATACATCTAATTTTTTCTTTTTGTATGTTATCATATAATTTTAATTAGCCTAATATAT
>DAIUCL010000148.1:0-6909 GCA_036846185.1 Chitinophagaceae bacterium | reverse complement strand
TGGCTGCCGTGCCTGGAGGGCGGCGAGGTACGAGCCGGTGCGGAGCCTACAGGCGAAGCACGGGAGCGACAGCGTACCCCGTAAGGGACGGAAAGTAGTAGGTGGGTGATCTGGAGAGGATAGCCCCTGAGTATTAAAGCTCACTTTCTATACAGCGAAACTGGTACCGCATCCGCAGGTGGAGCTGGCATTGGGATTTTTGAAAGTAAATCCGCGACTGTTGAGCCCGCCTTCAAATTCGATTTGCATACCGTGGAGGTAGAGTTCGTGGGAGTTGTTGAGTACGACTGGGATACCTTCTATGATAAATTCTTGATCGCCTTCTTGTTTATCGTCGTATTCTAACACATAAGTCATGCCACTGCAACCGCCACCTTTGACGCCTACTCGTAAGTAAGGCTTGGTGTTTTCGATGTTGAATAGTCGCTTGAGTTCTTGTATAGCGCCTGTGGTGAATGTGACAGGCAAGGTATTTGTTTCTGTCATAATAAAAATATTATTCTAAGATGATTTTGCGCGAAATTGTCGTGTAGTTGTCAATTTGCAATTGTATAAAATAGAGTCCTGCCGGCAAAATGTTTCTTTCTATTATATATTGCATATCGCCATGTAAGGTATGGGTATGGATGAGTTGGCCGGTGACACTGGATAGTGTGACATGGGCTTGCTGATAGGAGGGTAGCCCTATAGATAGGTTGATTTGATTGGTTGCCGGATTGGGGTAGATGGCTATTTGAGAAGTGATATCATTTTCGATGAGTGAGGTAGGTACTTTGATGGTAGTCCTTATATTTTCTAATACATATTCCATCAGAGAAACTTGCCCTTTGGTGAAGCTGTTTTGGCAGCTTTCGAGGGAGTAGTCCATATAGTTTTCGACCATATCGGGTTTGTCGTTGGCGCCTTCGTTGCAGGAGTTGATGTTTTTGTCGCAGTTGAATTGCGATTGGTCGCCTTGGTGTGGTGTGTCGTTGATACCGTCGTCGTCGAAGCCAAACTGTCCGAAGCAAGCGCCGCCATCATCGCCCCATATATGGCGTAGTCCTAGGTAGTGACCTACTTCGTGTACCAGCGATTTGCCTCTGAATCCGAAAAGGTTAAAGCCCAAGGGTTGCTTGGCAGGTCCGCCGACGGCCAAATAGTCGATGACGACGCCATCTATAGCCGGATTGGTATTGCCAAAACCGCCCCAGTTGGGTAAACCGGGAGGAGGATAGGCATATCCAATGAGTCCATCGCTGCCATCAATTTTGAGATCGCAGACCCAGATATTGAGTTTTTTGGTGGGTTCGATAGGGCTACTACCACCGTTGGCTGTCGATTTGACATAGTCGGAGTAGACGAAGGGGTCTATGCCTCCGGCATCAAATCCTTGCTGTACAGTGGGTACCCGGATGATTTGGTCGAGTATAAATTGTATTTTGGCGGGTCCTACTATGGGCTGAAAGACTGCTCGCATATTGACTGTGTCTGAATTGGTGCGAAGAAAACAGTGATTGAGCTGTTCGATTTGTGCATTGAGGTAATCGTCGTTGATATTTTGAAAGCTGCCATTGTACACTACATGAAATACTACGGGTATATAAGTGATACCTGCACGGCTTTTGTAATGCTGTTTTTGACTGAGTGAGCGCACTTGGTCGGTAATTCCGGGGTTTGATTTTTCGAGTTGTTGTAGATAAAGGTGGCTACCGCAATGGTGATCTTGAGCGGTGAGTAGGGAGGCAGATACCAGGCTGCTAAGGAGTAGAGTGGTAATTTTTTTCATATTTGTTATTTACAAGTGGAATGTTGTTTGATAAGTACTCGTCTATTGTTTTCAAATTCAGTTTTTAGTACAGAAGCCAGCTGATCGAGCCATGTCTTATTGGCTGAGAGGAGGCAATAGTCTCTTTCACCCTCACGCCCCCAGCGTTTGACATCATAGAGAATATCGGCGTTGTTTTTTTGATTAAACTCCGTTATGATTTGTTTCAGATACGCTTCTGCTTTTTGATCGATACCTGAGGCTAGGCTCACAAAAGAAACGACCAAGGCGTCACTACCTAGTTTTTCTTTCATGGCTGCTGCTTTGAGAGAGTCGTAGGCTTGCTTGTCGGCTACACCGGGTATGTGCACGGCTATGGCTGTGTCTTTGGTGGTAGTTTGAGTTGTGTTTACTTTTTGGGTAGTATTTCTTTTTCGTTTTTTCTTACGTTTTCGTTGCTGGGCACTGCTGTCGAATCCGGCTGTGAGAAGCAGTCCGAGAGTGATTAGAGTCCAGGCTTTAGTCGGTAACGATAATTTTCTCATTGTATATAGGTTTGTTATTGAGTGATACTCTTAGTAGATAGGTGCCATTGGCTAGCGCTCCTTTGTTGAAGGTGAAAAGGTTGGGGCCTTTTTCGACTGGTGTATTCATCACATTGCGGATAGTTTTACCTTGTAAGTCGGTAAGTACAACCTGCAAGTTGCCATTTTCGGGAACATGAAGTTTGAGGCTGAATACCTCTTCTCTCACCGGATTGGGATAAAGGTTATTGATATTGTTTGTAGTAGTGTTCTCTTCGATGCTAGCAGGCCAGTTGACCGTGCTGATTTTGGCAAAGTGATTAGTCCAGGTATGATTCACATTACCAAACATACCAAACATCCATACACCTGGTACCGACTCATTGAGAATACGACTCATACCGGAGTAGTCGCCCCAGCGTGTTACGCCCGATTGGGGTGCTACACTGGCATAGCCTGTACCGGCTCTTACCATAAGTGGGGCAGATACTTTCATGTCGTTATCGACATGTACGGCCTGTATGGAGGGGAAATCGCTTGGCGATGCCATCAAGTATCCGATAAAGGCTGATTGGTCATTGGTATTCCACCCGGCAGACTGTATAGAAGGGTAGGAGTAATCTTTACCGGTGGCTCGGATAATCCGACGCTGTAGCGACCAGTTGTTGCCCACTTTGCGTAGTCGACTGTAGTTGATACCGGAGTAACCTCCTCCTACATTGGCATGAAACACATAGTGAATAGTACCATTGAGATAGAATCCATCCATGCCTCTGTTGTCGCCGGTGCTCAATTTGGTATTGGAGCCATTTTGGATAGCATCGGCAGGGCTGCCTGTGGTATCTGTAGCCACCAGTTGCACGCTGATTTGCGGATTCGCAGTCACAGCATTATTTATTTCGTATACATTGATAAAGCTTCCAAAGGCAGAATTGTTGGTGCTCAGCAAAAACATATTGTTGCCATAGCCCCCCCCTTGTCCATTACTTACCGGAACCATTGTAAAGGGGCTATTGTCGAGATTAAACCACAATACGGCATCACCTTGAGCCAATGATTGACCTGCATAGCATTTTTCTTTATTGATTTGATAAATCACAGATTGCACATAATTCATATTATTGTTGAACATATTGCCCGTCACAAAAACATCTTTGTTCGACACGCCAATTTTTGGATAATCAAACCATACATTTTGACCAAGACTCGCCGATGGGTTGCCGGTGAATACATAGAAGTTCCAACCCGCAGTAGGATCTGCAGATTTAGAAAATGCAAGTAAGAGCTGAGAAGTAGAGGAGTTCCCCTGACATGTTTGTGCAAAGACGATAAAGCGTTCTGCCTGTGGATCAAAGATTACTTTGGGGTCGCAGGTATTGTTAGTCAGTAAAGTGCCGTTTGAGGGTGTAGAGAAAAAGCCCGACAATCCGGTAGTCGCCGAAATGGCAACACCGTTGGTAGCGTTATACATTCTCAAGCTGCTATTCACACAGCAGATGATTTGATTATTTTTATTGATAGCTATGGTATTGTCCGATGGTGTACCCTGATTGCCCAGAGCATTGTATCCTGCCACGAGGGTAGGGGTGGTAGAGCGAATTTTGCGCTCTGCTACTTCCTGGTCATCGTTGAGCAGATTATTCAATTCGTCGAGAGTAGCCAGTTTTTCTTTCATCAATTCTTCTTTGATGATACGAAGTGCTTTCTTGTTGTCTGATTCGTTTTTAGAAGGTTCATAGCTGAGCTGAGGTAGGAGTTCAATATCGTCGGATGTCGGTACACCGGAACCCACAAATTTGCCTTCTATGGCCACACGCCAACCTTGTCCTGCTTGCACGGGTCTCGTGTCTTGTGCAAAGCTTGTGAAACAAGCGAATACTAAGAGTGAAATGAATAATTTTTGCATTCAATAAATATTTTTGCTATTCTTACAAAAGTACAAAAAAAAGTCTAATATAGACTGTTAAGACTTTACATAAGGTTGACAGCATTAATTTTGCGATAAATAAAATTGATAAAGCAAAAGTCAATTCTAGCCACTAAATCTATAATATTGTACCATGAAATCATTCGACGTTCCGGAGTTTTACAAAAGCCCCCTCATTACCGCCATCAAGCATAAGCGAAAAGCAGAGGACAAAATGAAAAAAGATTTTACTCCCACCAGGCTACAGCTAGGTGCCATGGAAGTCTTTTTGGCAAGGCATTTTGGCTTTTGCTATGGCGTAGAGAATGCTATTGAAATCGCTTTTAAAACTGTCAACGAAAATCCCGGCAAACGGATATTTCTCCTCAGCGAAATGATTCATAACCCTCAAGTGAACAAAGACTTACTCCAATCAGGTGTACAATTCATTATGGATACCCATGGCAAGCACTTCATCGAATGGGACGAGCTCCACGCCGACGATATTGTCATAATACCAGCCTTTGGCACTACATTACAGACCGAGCAGCTACTTAGAGAGAAAGGTATTGACCCTTTGCAATACAACACGACCTGCCCCTTTGTAGAAAAAGTATGGAATCGATCAGCTCAAATCGGACAAAAAGGATATACAATCATTATTCATGGCAAGCCCAAACACGAAGAAACGAGGGCTACCTTCTCTCATAGCAGCGCCGAGTCGCCATCCGTAGTGGTCAATGATATGGCAGAAGCCCAACGGCTCGAAAAATATATCAAAGGTCAGGCCTCCGACGAAGAGTTTTACCAAGAGTTTGCCGGTCAGTACTCCGAAGGTTTTAGTCCTGCTACCGACTTGCAAAAAATAGGCGTAGTAAACCAAACCACCATGCTCGCCTCCGATACCCAAGCTATAGCCGACTACCTCAAGCAAGTAATGATAGAGCACTACCAGCTCAGCCCGGACACTACCTCAGAGCGATTTGCCGACACCCGCGACACCCTCTGCTATGCTACCAATGATAATCAAAGTGCTATCAAAGGACTACTCGACGTAGATGCTGATTTTGCTATTATTGTAGGAGGCTACAATAGCTCCAATACCTCCCATCTTGTAGAGCTTTGCGAAGAAAAATTACCCACCTACTTTATCGAAAATGCATCGAAAATTATCTCAGCCCACGAAATCATTCATTACGATCTTCATACCCACCAAGAGCACACTACCAAGCCTTTTCTACCACAGTCGCGTCCTGTTCGCATCATCATCAGTTCCGGTGCGTCCTGCCCCGATGCCGAAGTAGAACGTGTCATTAATCGTTTGGCATCTCTCATACCTCAAGCCAAGTACACGACCGATATCCTCGCCCACTGGCTCTAATCAAGCGCTCGTATATTCAATGCATTAGGGGCTGTCTGCCAACAGTCTATTTTCCACTTCCATCCGTCCCTTACAGGGTACGCTACGCTCCCGTGCTCCGCTGCACGTCGCACCGCCTCGTGCCTCGGCGCCTTACAGGCACGGCAGCCTTTCAGCTACACAAAGTAGTTCACCCCTCTGTCCCACAATGTTATCGAATATAAGTATGAAGAACTCACTCACGAATAATATGCCCTCTTGTAAAATCAATAATCTTGATAGTACATTTGCGCCATGAATCCAAATAGACACTTAATGACATTAGATGAATTCACTATTCATCAAACCCGACAATTTTCCAATTCAACCGGCGAACTATCCACTTTGCTCCGCGACATAGGTCTTGCATGCAAATTTATCAACAAGCAAGTCAACAAAGCAGGACTCGTAGACATACTCGGCGCACATGGTGCTGTCAATATCCAAGGCGAAGACCAAATGAAACTTGATGTATTTGCCGATCAAGCACTTATCAATGTACTCAAATACAGCAGCGAATGTGCAGGCATTGCCTCCGAAGAAAATGATGATTTTGTCGCCTTCGAAGATGAATTCTCCTGCCAGTCGAAGTATGTCGTCATGTTCGATCCCTTAGACGGCTCATCTAATATCGATGTCAATGCCTCCATAGGCACTATCTTCTGTATTTACCGTAGGGTCAGCCCTCTGGGCAAACCTTGCACCAAAGAAGACTTCTTGCAAAAAGGACGCAATATCATGGCCGCCGGATATGTCATATTCGGATCAAGTACCATGCTCGTATATGCCACCCGACTTGGCGTCAATGGCTTCACTTTAGAGCCCTCTATTGGTGAGTTTTGCCTCTCCCACAAGGATATGAAAATACCCGACACCGGCAAAATATACTCCATCAACCAAGGTAACTACAACAGGCTGAACGAAAATGTAAAAAAATACCTGCATTACTGCATGGAAGAGGACAAAGAGACCAAACGTCCCTTTTCGCATCGTTATATCGGAAGCATGGTAGCCGATATGCACCGTACACTCATTAAGGGAGGCATCTTCATGTACCCGGCCGACGCCAAAAGTCCCAATGGTAAGCTACGACTAATCTACGAATGCAACCCTATGAGCTATATCGTAGAGATGGCAGGAGGCCTAAGCACCGATGGTACACAATCCATACTGGATATACAGCCCACCGAGTTGCATCAGAGAGTTCCTACCTTTATCGGCTCTCGTGCTATGGTAGAGAAACTACTCGAAATGATCTAGTGAAAATATTGATAGGGAAATAATGCCAAATAATTTTTAAATATTAAATCAGTAGTTTATATTTGTGTAGAAA
>DAIUCL010000147.1:0-6988 GCA_036846185.1 Chitinophagaceae bacterium | reverse complement strand
ATTTTCAGTAGAATAGTATTGATAAATATGATTCCTGAAATGCTTATGAAAATGTGAAACAGTATTGAAAATAATAACTTCATATTAAATTTTTTCCCAGTAGTAAGAACTATACAAATGTATATACAAAGTAGATTTGATGTTCGATTTTTCCTGTTCAGAAAATGCACTTTGTGAATCAATGTCATCTATAAACAAATATGTGTATGTTCTTAGTTGATCTAGAGTAACATTGTTGCTCATTATTCTAACATAATATTCATTCATATAATCCATTATATGAGGATCTGTACTATCAACCATACAAGCATCATACACATCTTGTGCACTTCGAGCTTGCCCCGAAAATATTAAACGGCTATATTCGATGAAACTAACATGTAATCTTAACTGCGCTTCATCAAGATTTAATTCCTCAGCTACTCGAGCAATCACATAGTCGTATGTTGTTTGCAAAAAACTACTTTCATTTGACATGTCAATACTATTTGACCCCATTGTGATTTCTTGAACAATTAAATTATGTAAAATACCATAGTTTTCCGAAAGAGATGAACCTGCTGGGTCAGGGTTAGGATTTGTTGGATTATAAACAATACCAAAGCTAATATCTCCAGCTTGCCATGCCTCATATACCGATCCGCCTATTCCAGCTAGTAATGAAGCTGCGCCACCATAGCCCCCACCTAAATATTTACCAACTAATTTGTACGCAGCCCATGCCGAAGCTCCGTCTGCAACAACATATCCGACAAGTTTGCGCCACCCATCCTCAGACATTCTTGTTTGTTTGTTATTCTTGACCTTATTATCTAAGTTAATTATTCTATTCGATAATTGAAATTTTTTATATACTTCCAATTTTGGAATTACGTTATTTTGATGACAACTACTAATTGTTATTACTACAACAGCTATTGCTAAAGCCGCAATAGCAGATAATATGAATTTAAGGTTATTCATTTTGTTTAAATTTTTATGTGATTAAAATAAGTTGCTAACTGCAATTGAACAGTACATGCGTTTCGTAATACGAACTAATCGCACTAGAATACAATTCCCATCTGCCATTACAGCCATTCGGCGACAGATGAGTTTAACATGGCGAATCACTTCGCATGAGAAAGAGCTACGTCAAAACTGCCATACTATTATTGAAAACTTTATCCGCTCTGTTTGTAGATTATCTACTCCTATAGAAATGCTATCAGTTTGAGCGTCGTGTAGGTCATCGTAGTAGGTCACAGTTATGCCTCGCTATGTATTACAAGCTCAGCGTAGGATTATTTGCTTGGCTTTTGCGCATTTGCATTGTAAATATCATCCCATGTTTTCGTAATTCCAAATTACCCCCCAATTAACAATATACTTTTAGGAGCGCATCGCCTCCACATTGTTCATCTATCCTCCCGCTCTTTGCTCCAAGTCCTCGTGGCTCAGGCGTGCAGGCTATGGTCGTGGCAGTAGCTCCGTGCCTCCGCTCTGCCACTCCCTAGCCTGCTAGCCTTCGCCCCTGTGGGCTTTCCGCGTCGATCGGGGCTAAGGACTGTACAAAGGGAATTCTGTTGGGCAACAGACATTACTATCGGTCGGGGGATAGCCCACCGATAGAAGAAAAAAGGATAATTAGATAAAACCAAAATATACTATGCCGCGTCCAAGAGCAGTATAGGTGTCCAATGCTACATCGTTTTTATTTCTACGACTTCTGTAGGTTTGAGATTAGCATTCCGGATCGATACCTGACGAGCTACCTGACTCGCAATTGATTCTATAGCCGACTGGGCTATTCGATCACCGTAGAGCCAGGCCGGTTTGCCCTCATCTCCACCTTCGCGGATGCTCATCGTAATTGGAATTTGTCCCAAAAAGGGTATTTCATACAAATCAGCAAGGCGTTTGCCCCCATCTTTGCCAAACAGATAATACTTGTTGTAGGGCAATTCTTCAGGCGTGAAATAGGCCATATTCTCTACGATTCCTAAGATTGGCACTTTGATCTGCGGACCGTCAAACATCATGACCGCTTTTTTGGCATCAGCCAAAGCCACTTCTTGTGGTGTCGTTACGATTACCGCCCCCGTCACCGGTATAGTCTGTACCATAGTCAGATGGATATCGCCGGTACCCGGAGGTAAATCAATAATAAGATAATCCAACTCTTCCCATAACACATCTGTTACAAATTGCTTGAGAGCTGAGCTTGCCATAGGACCACGCCATACCACCGCCTGTCGCTCATCGATCAGTAGGCCTATGCTCATGGCCTTGATACCCATCACATCGATAGGCACGATCATGCCTTTGCCATTCACATCTTTCATCAGAGGTCTCTCTCCTTTGATACCCAGCATAAGCGGTATAGAAGGGCCATAGATATCCGCATCCATAATGCCTACTTTGGCACCACCTTTGGCTAGTGCCAGAGCCAGATTGACCGATACGGTAGATTTACCCACCCCCCCTTTACCTGAGCCTACGGCAATTATATTTTTGACACCGGGTAATATCATTTTGGCATCCTTACGGTTGCTGTTGACGTTGGCCGTAAAATTTACCATCACGTCGGCTTGCTTATCCACTAGTAGTTTTACCGCATTTTCGCAAGCGCCACGTATCATATCCTTGAGCGGGCAGGCCGGAGTAGTGAGCACTACCGTGAAACTGACCTTGTTGCCATCGATATCAAGATCTTTAACCATATTCAGCGTCACTAAATCTTTGCCCAAATCGGGCTCTTGAACCTGACTAAGTGCCGCCAGTACCTTCTCTTGTGTTATCATGCAAATGATTGTTAAATGTGGAGCAAAAGTAACAAGAAGCGCATACATAATCAGAAGAAATGTATCTTTGAATGGTGAGGAAATTATTACTATTACTTATAAGCTATTCGCTACTGACTAGCATCGTATCAAAAGCACAGTATAGCGCCGATAATTGGGTAGAGCTCACCGGCGTTGTGATGAGTTCGGACAGCTTGCGCTATTTGCCCTTTGTGACGATAAGTAATCATAGCAAAGGCAATGGGGCTATGACGAGCGAACGAGGGGTCTTCTCGCTGGTTGCAGAGCGAGGCGATACAATAGATTTTACTTGTATAGGTTTTCGAAAGAAAAGATACATCGTACCTCGCGATCTCACACAAAACAGATATTCGGTCATACAACTCATGGTGCAAGATACCTTCTACCTTGCTACTACAATTATCCGACCGCAGCTTAGCAAAGAGGATTTTGAGCAGGCATTCAAAACCTGGAATATACCCGACGATAAGTACGAAACGGCCCGAAAAAATACAGAATATCAAACCATGCGTATGCTTGCCTTTATGATGCCCCGCGATGGACGTGAAAATCAACAAGTGTATCAAGCTATGCAGGCACAACGCAACTACTGGGCCGGGCAGCAACCTCCTATGACTATCTTCAGTCCGCTGGCTTGGATGGAGTTTTTTAATGCCTGGAAACGGGGCGATTTTAGAAGAAAAAAATAAACAATTCTCAACATATAATTATGAAACAAATTTCACTATTCATCTCTTATTTTTTGTGGGCTCTTACTACCCAAGCTCAATTTTTACCTACAGCTAATCTGACGGTGTTTTCGGAAGATGGTTATAAATTTTTTCTGATACTGAATGGCGAGCGGATGAACGATGAGGCACAAACCAATATTCGTATTGAAGAGTTGCCAAACCCATATTACAACTGTCGTATCATTTTTGAAGATAGATCGCAAAAGGAGTTGGTCAAAAATAATCTGATGCTCACCGATGGGGATGGTATACCGATGGATGTGACATACAAAATCAAAAAAGATAAGTCCGGCAAGCAAGTATTGCGTTTTTTCTCCTTCATACCGGCTGAGCAGAATATGCTAAGACCTGCCAATACGATGGTGTATCGATACGGAGCTCCTTCTGCTCCTATATGGGGGCCGGGTATTCAGGCTAATGTGAATATACCTGGAGGGCGCAATGGGCAGGGTGGTGCTCAGATCAATGTCAATGTGCCTAATGTCAATGTCAATGTGAATACAGGTCGCAATACGACTACACGTCAGTATTCGGAAGAAGTTTATTATGACGACTCTTTTGATGGGCCGCAAACGAATCAGAGGATGCAGCGTCAAAATGTTCGTATGAACAATATGCCCTGTGCTACCCCCATGACGGCTCGCGACTTTGAGGATGCACTGAAAATTATTCGTGCGGAAAGTTTTGATGAAACGCGACTTAATATAGCGAAGCAAGTGATGGCGAATAATTGTTTGAATACATCTCAGATAGTGTCTATATGTAATCTGTTTAGTTTTGAAAAGAACAAATTAGATTTTGCCAAGTTTGCATATGGGTATTGTTCTGAGCAGCGCAATTACTTCAGGGTGAATCAAGTATTCAACTTTGATGCTTCGAAGCAGGAGCTAAATAATTATATTCAGAGTATTCGTTGATAATACAGCGTATTCTTTAGTACTTGATATATCTTCGCTGAGAGAGAGGATGGATGTACTGTAGCCGGGAGGCTGCCGTGCCTGGAGGGCTCCGAGGCACGAGGAGGTGCCGCAGCAGGCGGCACGGCACTCCGTAAGGGACGGATGGAAGCAAAATAAAGATGCTGCGATGATAGCCCCAAAACCTAAAAAAAAATCATTTATACTAGTGCACTTTTGAGTTCGTCTTCGAAGTAGTGTAGGGCATTTTTGATAGGAAGAGGTAAGCCACCACCGAGGGCGCACAGTGAGCCTATCTCCATGGTTTCGAGGAGGTCGTTGAGGAGATTGCGTTCTATTTTGTAGTCGTCGTGTATGGCTTTTTCGAACATTTCTTTGCCTCGAGTACTGCCCAGGCGGCAGGGGAAACATTTGCCACAGCTTTCGTGTGCGGTAAATTCGAAGAGGTGATGCAGATAATGTATCATCGGAAAGGACTCCGGAATACATACTATAGAGGCATGGCCCAGAAGGAAACCTCCCTGATGAAAACTTTCGAAGGAAATATTGAGCGAATCGATTTTGTGTACCGGTACGATGCCGCCTAGTGGACCGCCTATCTGCATAGCTTTGATTGGTGCATTGAATCCGCCACCGAGCTCATCGATCACGGTACGCAAGGGGGTGCCCATATCTACCTCGTAGATGCCGGGTTTGTTAAAAAACCGGTCGAGCGATATGAGTTTGGTACCGGTCGATTTGCCTTGTCCGAGGGAGGCAAATCGCTGGCCGCCGTGTCGAAGAATATAGGGTATGCAAGCCAGTGTTTCAACATTGTTGACTACGGTAGGTTTATTGAAAAGGCCTACTTGTGCCGGGTAGGGTGGGCGCACACGCACTTCGGGTCGTTGACCTTCGATGGAGGAGAGCAGTGCGGTTTCTTCGCCACAGATATAGGCACCTTGGGCGTGGATGATTTTGAAGTCGAAGTCGAATGGGGTGCCCAAAATCTGTTTGCCTATTAGTTTTTTGTCGTAGAGTTTTTTGATTTCGGCTTCTACGATACGGATGCTTTCGGGGTATTCGCCACGGATATAGAGTACACCCCAAGATGCACCTACAATATAGCCTGCGAGTATCATTCCCAGCAGTACTGCGTGGGGCTGATACTCCAGGAGGTAGCGGTCGCTATAGGCTCCGGGATCGCCTTCGTCGGCATTGCAAACGATAAATTTGAGTGAGCCGGGTGTTTTGCGGCAGGAGTCGAGTTTGAAGGCAGTTGGGAAACCTGCACCGCCGCGTCCGCGAAGTCCGGAGAGGCTAAGCTCTTGCAAAAGATCCGTAGCGGGTTTTTGTAGTGCTTCTGCGAGTAGGGAGTAGTAATCGTCTATATTGGTAAAAGGGCTAGTAAGTACTGCTTCGCCATGTGATGCGATGTGGTACTGGTCTATGAGTTTTTTGCCGCTTGATTTGATTTCAGCGATATGATTGATAGCTGTGCCGGAGTAGTTGTTGCCATTGAAGTGAAAGGCATTATTTTCATGACATCGACCCAAGCAATACATAGAGCCAATTTCGTGTGTTTCGAAATGAGTGGATAGATGTTGGCGGAGAGTGTGTTGTGTGCCGGCACATAGGCAAGCGCTGCCTTCGCATATATATATTTTTTTGCCTTTGTTCTCCTCTCTCATAAAGTCATAAAAGGAGGCAGCGCCATAGGTATTGGCCGTTCCTATCAGAAATTCTTCGGCCAGGCGTTGAGAGTCGTCGACCGATACGGAGCCGGTATGCTTGGCTGCTTGACCCAATTTTTCAAAAAGATTGTCTACAAGTCCCTTGCGTCCGGAAAGTTCACTTAGATTTTTTGACATTAGATATATATGTAGCAACGAAGATAATCGAAAACGAGTGGATAAAAAAATGAACGTCAGAATATAAAGCAGATATGTTGATGTAAAGTATTATATACGATAAGTAGTCATAGGAGTTCTTCGAAGTGCCCTTATCAGCTACTTCGTGCTCTCACTCCTATCCCGCCCCTATGAAGACTATGATTATCGACTAAGAGATGAGTGTGGGCGGGGATATCCCTTCGATCACGACTATTTTTCTGGGTCTTATCCATTGTTCGTCGATAGCGGTATGATAGATAAGCTATCGTTAATGAGGACGTGTAGTAAGCAAAATAATGAATTTTTTTTGACCGGGCACGAAAATAGCCCAATTAGCATGTGCCCAATATTTGCCTAGAGCTACAGTTATGGTAGGAGAGATTATCACAACTGATGTTGAGAGGATAATAGATATTAGCGGAGACAACAGTTACTAAATCCATGAGAAAAACCAGCAAATGACAAAATTTGTTATAGGAAATTTTGAGTATCTCACTATGATAAAGACATATATTAATAAATCATAACTACTATAAACATCAATAATGATCCTCTTGCGTGAGTAGCCTCATGTAGAACATCGAAAGATTGGTTAAGCTAGTTAAAGATTAGTTATAAAAATAATCAAAATGATTGAAGATTATATAATCATATACATGTAAAAC
>DAIUCL010000146.1:0-7053 GCA_036846185.1 Chitinophagaceae bacterium | reverse complement strand
TGTATTCAGATTAAGTTTTTATTCTAAACTAGGTCATATTAAAATTGTCATTCTTCAATTATAATCTATGAATTTTTGCTATTGAGTAGATGTATGTAAGGGGAGTTTGAATATGAAGAGTGATTTGAGATTTACCTTGGACATAGTGAAATGACCAATATTGAAAAAGACGATGAAGACTAGCCGAGATCGTAGTGGTATCCTCTGCCACCCTTCAAGGTGGCAGAGATACAAGCGGAGAGCTCGAAGTGGATGAATGATGGGCATGGGATGAGCTCCCAAAAAATAATTATGTACGTGTGTAAGTTGGACTTAAGATTCCCATACTTTAGTTCCTTCGCTACAATTGGCGCAGATGTCAATATTTTTTCGGCCTGAGAGTAGTTTGGCTCTGAATGCTTTATACTCGGAGCTTTGCCAAATTTGTTTGAAGGAGTCTTTTTTGAGATCTCCCAGTCTGTATTGAGCATCTTTGTCGAAGCAGCAGGGTACTACGAGGCCGTCCCAGCTGATGACGCAGGCATGCCATAGTTTCCAGCAATGATTGTTGAGGGCATTTTTGATTTCGTAGGTGCCATCGGGCATGAGTCGGTAGCGGGAGTATTTGTCGATGGTCGGGATGAGTGGATTGCCTTGTTTATAGTCATATATTTGGGCCGTTTTGAATCGCACATCGTCTACGCCTATTTCCTTGGCAAGGCGTTTCACGTCTTCTATTTGGTGTTCGTTGGGTTTGACTACCAGAAATTGGAAAAAGATGTAGGGAGTTTTGGATTTGAGTTCTTTTTTCCATTTGACGATATTGCGAGCACCTTCTAATACTTTTTCGAGTTTGCCACCTATGCGGTACTGCTGGTACACGTCTTGGGTGGTGCCGTCGATTGAGATGATGAGTCGATCAAGACCGCTTTCGATGGTGCGTTTTGCATTGGCATCGTTGAGATAATGGGCATTGGTACTCGTGGCGGTATATATGTTGCGATCGGCGGCATACCGAACCATATCTAGGAAGTCGGGGTTGAGGTAAGGTTCGCCCTGGAAGTAAAAGATAAGATAGGTGAGGTCTTTGTGGAGCTCGTCGATAGTTTTTCTGAAAAAATCTTTTTCGAGCATACCTATGGGGCGAGTGAATGCTCTAAGGCCACTGGGGCATTCGGGGCAGCGTAGATTGCATGAGGTGGTGGGTTCGAAGGAGATGGAGAAGGGAAGTCCCCACTGGATCGGTCTTCGAAACCACTGAGTGAGATAATAGCTACTTAGTACTTTGATTCCATTCCAAAATCTACGAACGGTGAGTTTGCTAAGGAGATTGAGGCTGTCTTGGTAGTTGATGTCTGGCATGGGATGCAAAAGTAGTGCATAGGATGATATTATCTTCCACACATCCATAATAGTGACCATTTGACCAACTGATTATGTGTTATAACATTTTGGTGTAAGGATTGTGCGCAAGTGATTCTATTTTTGAAAGCTTAAATGAAATGTATGTTTCGAATAGTAGTTCTTATGCTTTTGGTGCTGGGTAGTATCATGAGCGCTAGCGCACAGCAATATAGTGTTCATGGTAAACTCGAAGATACGCTTACGGCACGCCCTGTGGTATATGCCAGTGTAGCTGTGATTAAAAAAGAAGACTCGGTGCTTCAGCGGTTTGTGAGGACTAATGAAAAGGGAGAATTTATGTTGCCATTGATCAAAGCGGGGAAATACATCATAATTGTAGCCCATGAAACGTATATTGATTATGTAGATGACATAGAAGTTACGGAAGAACTAAAGAACTTAAATCTTGGTACACTCTCTATGTATCAACGAGAGAAGATGCTCAGAGAAGTGGTGATACGCAATTCGGCGGCTATTAAGATAAAAGGCGACACACTGGAATATGCAGCTGATAGCTTCAAAGTAAGACAGGGGGCAATGGTGGAAGATTTGCTAAAAGTGCTACCGGGTATACAAGTGAATAAAAAAGGAGAAATCACCGCTATGGGTGAAACGGTTCAAAAAGTTTTGGTCGATGGGGAAGAGTTTTTTGGGGATGATCCTACCGTAGCAACGCAAAATATCCAGTCGGCTGTGGTGGAAAAAGTGCAGGTGTTTGATCGAAAAAGTGATCAGGCCAATTTTACGGGGTTTGATGATGGTGAGCAAGAGAAGACGATTAATCTCAAGCTGAAGAAAGATATGAATAAAGGTGTGTTTGGTAAAATTGAAGCTGGTGGAGGCTGGGATGATCGATGGAACAATCAGGCGATGATCAATTCGTTCAAAAATAAGCGTCAAATGAGTGCGTACGGGCTTATGAGTAGTAATGGGAAAACGGGTTTAGGCTGGGAAGATAGAAATACTTACACCGGCTCGGGTGGCGGTATGCAGATGGATGAAGATGGAGGATTTATGTGGAATTTTTCATCCGATGATGATGACTTTGGTGGAGGTCGCTCCGTGCCGGAAGGCATCACGAAGGCATGGACAGGTGGAGCACGATATGCAAATAAGTGGGATGAAAACAAACATCAATTTAATACAAATTATTCAGTAGGACAAATCAATAGGGAACAGAAAGAAAATTCTTTTAGAGAGAATATATTTCCTAACAATAAATATTTTACCAGAGATACCTCAAACTCCCAAAATAATAGAAATACTCATAGACTTTCTGTTCGCTACACGTGGAATCCCGATACGTCTACCTCTATTATTTATAATGCAAATGCTCGAATTTCTTTTATTGAATCCGAAACATATAACAGTACCCAAAATATATCAGCTACAGATGCTCCTATCAGCCAAAGTAGCAGAACCAACGAATCTAGTTCTATGACTTCGAGAGCCTCTAATAATATTACTGTCAATCGAAAATTGAATAAACCCGGTAGAACACTTTCACTTGCCGCTAATTATGTATATAGCAATAATGAGGGTGAAGGTTTGCTCACTGGAAATAATGCTTATTTTTTAGGGGGGATTAATGTTCAAGAACAATTGGATCAACGTAAAGATCAACAGCAGCTGAACAATAATATCAATGCAGATATCTCATTTACCGAGTCTTTGACCAAAAAAATATTATTAAAAACATCCTACGGATTCGGACTAGATGCGAATGATTCTCGAAAAACCACCTTGGTCAAAAACAACCCTATGGACGAAGAGTATTCTAAACGCATCGACTCGCTTAGTAGTGATTTTACATCTCAGATTTGGAATCATACGGTAGGTGCAGAACTAAAGTATGTAGAGAAGAAATATAATATTACAATGGGAACTCGTGTTCGCTATTCAATATTCGATCAAGATGATTTGGTACGAAATTTGGCTTACGATTATACCCGTGTCAATCTGTTTCCCACTATCAGATTCAATTATAAATTTGATCAATTCAGCAGACTCAATTTTACCTATAGTGGTGCTACCCGTCAGCCTTCTATCACACAACTTCAACCGGTACAAGATAATAGTAATCCGCTCGAATTATATATAGGTAATCCTGACTTAAAAATCGGGTTTAATCAAAATTTTAATCTGACTTATTTTAATTACAAAGTCATCACAAGCAGAAGCTTGTATGCAGGAATCAACTTTAGTAATAACTTCAATAATATAGCTCTCAACCGATCATTTGATGAATTTGGTCGAACCATCAATCAATACGTCAATCTGAATGGTGGCTATAATGGAAGCATGTGGGGTGGAATCAATGGTAAAATTCCTAAAACAGAACTGACCGGTAAGTTTAATGTAGCCGGTAATTTTAATCATGCACCCAATATTTTTAACAATGAACGAGGGATCACTAATACAGTGAGTATGACCCTTACACCCGGGCTGATGTACAACAAAGAAGAAAAAATATTCTTGGATTTTGACCTGGGTACCATCTATTCTTTCTCGCGTAATAAGTTGCAAACCAATAGAGATATCCAGTTTTTATCTTTTGTGCCCTCAGCCTCTGTTGTGTATTATCTCCCCAAAAATATTGAGCTTGCTACCGATGCTGATTATGTCTACAACCCTCCGGTAGGTCCTTACGCAACATCTTTTTCACGGCTTATTTGGAATGCCAGTGTAGCCTACAGAATGTTAGAAAACAAAAACCTTACCTGGCGATTTGCTGTCAATGATTTATTGAACCAAAATAGAGGTTACGATCGTACCACTACAAATAATTTTAACAGCGAACGTAATTTTATGACATTATCTCGCTACTGGATGATTTCTGCCTTATGGACATTTAACTCAGGGCCAATGGCCGCAGCCCAACAGGGTAGTAGTGGTATGCGCCCCCCAGGTATGCCTCGTATGAGAGGTGGAACTTCTAACAGACGTCGACGATAATCGCTAAAACATCATAACATGTATAAAGTACTTTTTACAAGCATAGTGTACCTCTTCTTGAGCGCAATAAGTTTTGCGCAGACTACAAATACCAAAACACTACCCCCTATTATGCTCAAAGGCAAAATTACCTTTGAGAGAAAATTGAATATGCACAAGCAAATGGACGATATGATGAAAGGCAATCAGTCGGGCGGAGGCATGTTCGAGCAGATGAAAAAACAAGTCCCACGATACAAAACAGATATTTTTGAATTATTTTTTACCGACAATAAAAGCATCTATAAGCCTGCTCCCGATGGTATATCCGAATCCAAAATGATGATGGGAAATCTACCCGCAGAGAAAAATGTGGTCTATAATGATTACGAACTTTGGCAACAAATAGCCGAAAAAAAAATATTCGAAAAAACATATCTCATATCAGATTCATTCAGAAATCACCAATGGAAAATCACCGAAGAATATCGCAAAATAGCCGGCTATAACTGCCGCAGAGCTGAAACTATCATCATGGATTCTGTCTACGTAATTGCATTTTATACTGACGCCATCGTCGCACCCGGTGGCCCCGAAAGCTTTAATGGACTACCAGGAATGATATTAGGCGTTGTATTACCCAGGCTCAATCTTACCTATTTTGCCTCCAAAATAGATAATTATCTTCCCGATGAAAAAGTGATCAGCCCACCCTCCAAAGGCGACAAAAAAACAAGTGCCGAAGTGTCTAAAACTATCAAAAGTAGTATGAGTAACTGGGGCTCATTTGTAGAACGCATCATGTGGTATGTGCATATTTAAGCTCCCTATCCTAATCATATGCTGATAATACACAATAGTTAGTTAAGCCTCTTCAATATTGTTCTTGCATGATTACTTTTGTGCTCTAATATTCCAAGAGATGAAAAAGATAGTAGTTCAAAATCCGGTAGTGGAAATTGATGGAGATGAAATGACTCGTATCATTTGGTCTTTTATCAAAGAAAAACTCATCCTGCCATATATAGATGTCCCATTGCAATACTTCGACTTAGGTATCCGACATCGCGATGCAACCAATGACCAAGTCACTATCGATGCTGCCCATGCCATCAAGGCTTGTGGCGTAGGTATCAAATGTGCCACCATCACCCCCGACGAAGCTCGTGTCAAAGAGTTTAACCTCAAACAAATGTGGAAATCACCCAACGGTACCATACGTAATATCCTCGATGGAACCGTGTTTAGAGAACCGATCGTAATGAGCAATGTACCACGACTTGTAAGCAATTGGACCGCTCCTATCATCGTTGGTCGTCATGCATTTGGCGACCAATACAGAGCTACAGATACCGTAATCAAAGGTAAAGGAAAACTCACTATGACCTTCACCCCCGATGATGGCTCTGAACCTCAAACCTTTGAAGTATATAACTTTAATGGCGATGGAGTAGCTCTCTCTATGTACAACACCGACGAAAGTATTCAAGGATTTGCTCGCAGCTGTTTCAATATGGCACTCGTCAAAAAATGGCCACTCTATCTTTCTACCAAAAATACTATACTCAAAAAATACGACGGACGATTCAAAGATATCTTTGAAGAAATCTACCAAAACGAATTTAAACAACTCTTCGCCGACGCAGGTATCACCTACGAGCATCGACTCATCGATGATATGGTCGCCGCCGCTCTCAAATGGAATGGAAATTTTGTTTGGGCCTGCAAAAATTACGACGGTGATGTACAAAGCGATACCGTCGCACAAGGATTCGGCTCACTCGGACTCATGACCTCCGTACTCGTTACCCCTGATGGCAAAACCATGGAAGCCGAAGCAGCCCACGGTACCGTCACTCGCCACTACAGAGATCACCAAGCCGGCAAACCCACTAGTACCAACCCCATCGCATCCATCTTTGCTTGGACTCGTGGTCTTGCATTTAGAGGAAAGCTTGACCAAAATCAAGCCCTAATAGATTTTTGTCAAACCCTCGAGCAAGTATGTATCGATACTGTCGAAAGCGGTATCATGACCAAAGATCTCGCCGTTTGTATTCACGGAAATTCTGTTCAGCATGGCCAGCACTATGTCTACACCGAAGAATTTCTCGAAGAGCTCAATCAAAGACTCACTGAAAAAGTCAGTCATAACAACTAATTATTTGGGGGGCATGCACGGCTGTCCGCTGCAAGTCCTCGCCCCTCAGCCTGTGCCGCATAGTGGCGGTGGTGGCTTCGTCCCTACGCCCCACCTCCACTTGCGCCACTAGTCTTCGTGTCTGTGGGCTTTCCGCTACCATCCGGCCGCCGATAATATCTATCGGATTTGGAGGTATATTTATTCTATTACTAAACGCTATTTTAAAACTTTTCAGTTTGCATCATAATCATTATATTACTAATTGATTATTATTTTTTTTCATAAAGTTTATAACTCTCAAAACAGAAAATATTCTTTCAGTAATAAATCTATCTGTCAACTAACTGGTTATGATTGGTTGACATACTGAAAGTCATTGATTGTAAATAGAAAAATGTTTAAAATTTTATACTGTAACAATACTGCAATGGCTTCGAATATGAAAATTATTTATTGCATTATACCCAGTAAATAGAAAAAGAGATTTGTAATTTATAGGTCGAAAAATACCAAATACTCATTTTTAATGTTGTTTAATAAAAAAAAAATAAAGCCGGTAAAATATTCGATTTCATTTCGACAATCATAAAACT
>DAIUCL010000145.1:0-7055 GCA_036846185.1 Chitinophagaceae bacterium | reverse complement strand
ATACAAAGGGGGATTTCCGGCAAGGTATGGGGGGCGACTAAGTAGTGTGATAGATATTCGAATGAAGGAAGGAAATAAAAAAGAACTAAGAGGTAGTTTGGGCATTGGTTTGATCGCTTCACGGCTAATGCTAGAGGGGCCCATAAACAAAAAGAAAGATAAAGGCTCCTGGATGATCAGCGGACGAAGAACTTATATTGATATACTGGCAGCTCCACTCATCAAAGCATCCCTACAAGGAGATGGAGGCGCAGGCTATTATTTTTATGACCTCAATACCAAAGCCAATTATCAGCTTGGCAAAAAGGATCATATTTACTTGAGTGCCTATACCGGTCAAGATCGGTTTTATTTTAACTTCAGCGAAGCTCAGAGTACCAAGTTCAAAGGGAGTATTGACTGGGGCAATTTTACAGGTTTGCTTCGTTGGAATCATGTGTTTTCTTCAAAAGTTTTTGGTAATTTGTCAGCTACACAGAGCCGTTATCAATTTTCAGTGTTTAATAAGATTACCAGCAAAGATTTCAACAATAAAGAAAGTTCGTTTTCGGCACTGTATGCGTCCAAAATCAGAGACTGGGCACTGAAATATGATATTGATTATGTTCCCAATACAAAGCATTACATCAAAACAGGAATCAGTTCTACTTTTCATCGATTTGTGCCGGGTGCATTGCAGGTCAAAAACACCGATTTCCCTTCCGATAATATTGATACAGCCTTTAATATAGTCAATGCACCTGAGTTGGACTTATATGTCGAAGATGATATTGAGCTCACTGCAAAATGGAAAGCAAATATAGGCTTGCATCTATCAGGGTTTAAGACAAAACAAAATTGGTATGCCTCATGGCAGCCAAGAGTGTCTACTCGTTATTTGATTACCCCTATGTTGAGTGCCAAAGCTAGTTTCGCTTCAATGGCACAATTTATACATCTGCTAACTAACAATGGCATAGGTCTTCCCACCGATTTATGGGTACCCGTTACGGATCGTATCAAGCCACAGCAGTCTCACCAAGTGGCAGTGGGTTTGGCCCAGTCCTTGGCCAATGATTATGAGATAAGTGTAGAAGGGTATTACAAGTGGATGAAAAATATCATAGATTATAAGGACGGAGTGAGCTTTTTGAATACTAATCAGAGTTGGGAGGATAAAGTAGAAATGGGTAAAGGTTGGAGCTATGGGGGAGAATTATTTATACAAAAAAAATCAGGTCGTCTTACCGGAATGATGGGATATACCCTAAGCTGGACCAACCGACAGTTTCCGACGATAAACTTTGGAAAACGCTACCCATACAAATACGACAGAAGACATGATTTTAAAATCGCAGGGGTATATCATGTGAGTAAAAAAATAGAGTTAAGTGCTGATTGGGTTTATGGAACGGGCAATGCCATTAGCATGCCGCTGTTTCGATACAATACGGCATCAGGATATAATCCCGGCTCTAACTTCGGAGGGGATATCTTCTACTATGGCGACAGAAATAATTTTAGAATGAGAGCCTATCATCGAATGGATTTGGGTATTAATTTTATCAAAGCGAAGAAAAATGGAGGCGAGCGGATTTGGAATATCAGTGTCTATAATGCTTACAGTAGACGAAATCCCTATTTTATCTATTCTGATTACAATTATACCCAACAAAAATACAACTTCCGACAAATTAGTCTTTTTCCCATATTACCTTCATTTAGTTACAATTTAAAATTTTAGTATGTATATGAAGTTTCATCAATTAAAAATTGTTGCACTGATAAGTCTTGCTCTCTTTGGGGTAGTTTTTAACTCTTGTCAAAAAGCATTCAATATGATAGTAGACGTCGATATTCCGCACAAGCCTATGTTGGCAATTGAATATAATGTAACTCTCCTTGATTCTGCATTTGGACCATTTCTATATCCGATTTCCATCAGTCCTACCGCGCCTCTTACAACTCCCGGAAATATAATGCAGCTCTCGACGGCGATAGTAAAAATATCCGAAAATGGTATTTTGGTCGACAGCTTTGGACATCAATTCCCCGATGGTTATCAGCCTTCATTTACAAATTATAAGCCTGGTAATCTATATACATTGAAAGTAGAAGCTCCCGGATACGAAAGCGTAGAATCAACTGAAATTGTACCTGGCAAGCCAGAAGTACAGGTCGTATCCTTGGTTAAAAATGCGCGCAGATTTGGAGCCAATTCGGGCAACAATAGTATGGAGTGGTATGATGAAATCAAACTGAAAATTACCGATAATGCTGCTAGTCGTGATTTTTATACAATTGATTTATATAGAGCTGATCAAGGTGGGTATACGAGCGTTTGCAAAGTAATACAAGACCCTGTCATAGATGAAGAAATTGGAGGAGATGAAGATCCTGGTTCTACTAATTTTTGTCGTTACAGAAAGTTGTACATACAAGATGTAAGTTTCAATGGCCTCTCCAAAGAGTTAACAATTTTAGCTGCTAATGGCAATTTTAGTCAAGAACCCTCTCTGAGAGATTACAAGTGGCTGATATACTTAGAGAATCTCTCAGAAAGTGCTTACAAATTCGAGCGAACCAAACAACTATATGATTTTAATGATGGAAACCCTTTTGCCGAACCTGTTCAGATATATAACAATATAAAAAATGGTGTAGGAATCTTTTCGTTCAAACACGTATTAATTGATAGTCTACAATAATAGTACCCATTGAACAACGATATTACAATTTATTCCTCCGATTTGCTCTTTGATGGCTATGGGCTCAATCAATATGCGGCTATAGTATGCAACCATAAAGGCGAAATAATAGACTTAATAAATAAAAATGACCAGTTGCCAAGTTCTGCCGTTCTACTCGAAGGCTTACTAATGCCGGGAATGGTCAATGCTCATTGTCATCTTGAGTTATCTTTTATGAAGGACGCTATACCTCAGCATTCCGGATTAGTATCTTTTTTGATGGAAGTCGGTCGTCAGAGAAATCATAATACAGATGAGGTCATTTTAGAAAAAATGAAAGTGGCAGAACAAGAAATGATACAATCAGGAATAGTTGCCATCGGTGATATCTGCAACTCTCTGTATACATACCACCACAGGCAGCACTCTTCACTCATATATCATCATTTCATTGAATGCTTTGGACTGCATGAGCATCAGTCATTAGATCGTTTTTCAAATGCCTTGCAGCTGTATCATCAGTACAGTCAAATAGGAGAAGCCAGTCTAGTACTGCATGCACCTTATTCGGTATCTCCCTCCTTGTGTAAATTGGTAGATGACTTTAATCGAAATAAAATTAGCACCCTACACAATCAAGAAGCAGCCTGCGAAAACGAATTATTTCAACATAAGACAGGCGACTTTAAACGATTATACGATATATTTAATTACCCAATCGAGACCTTTCCGTTTCAGGGGCCTTCATCTCTCCGCGGTTTTTTACCTCATCTAAGGTTTGCACAGCATCTAATCCTCGTTCACAATACATGCACCCATCAGCAAGACATCGAATACACTCAACAGCATCATATCAATACATTCTGGTGCTTGTGCCCCTCTGCCAATAAGTACATTGAACATAAACTACCTCCTGTAGATTTATTGCGAAAAAATAATGCAACTATTGTACTCGGAACCGACAGCTTAGCGTCCAATACCTGCCTCAATCTGTGGCATGAAATACACATTCTTTTATCCAGTTTTCCGGAGTTCAGCCTATGGGATTTGCTCAAAGCGGCCACTTCTACCGGAGCAGAAGCACTCGGGATGAGCGATAGATTAGGAACCTTTAAGAAACACACAAAACCCGGAATACTTCACATACCTTCAATTAATGCTACAGGCCAGTTGACACATATTCCCCAAGTGAACGTCTTACATCCAGCTTCATAATGCACTTTTCAACCCTCTTTTTGTAATTATTTTGTCATTCTCACACAATCAATACATATACGAATAGTATAATAATATTAATAACGATTTTGCATTCATCCCAATTCTAATCTCTGAAATGCATTCCTTTATACAATATTTATTTCCTTTTCAATGAACTTTGCATAGAACTAAAAATTCATTGTACTTTTGTGCTATGAGTGAAGCAAATACACCCGTAAAGGATACACTTACCGTAACAATAGACAATATATCCATTGAAGTAGCACCAGGTACCACCGTACTTCAAGCGGCTCGTATGATAGGAGGCGATGTTACGCCACCAGCCATGTGCTATTATAGCAAGCTCGAAGGTAGTGGAGGCAAATGTCGTACCTGTCTGGTCGAAATAGCCGCAGGTTCTGCCAAGGATCCGCGCCCAATGCCCAAATTACAAGCCAGCTGCCGTACAGGAGTTATGGATGGTATGGTCGTTAAAAATATCACCAGCGACAAAGTCAAAGATGCCCGTGCAGGTGTCGTTGAATTTTTATTGATGAATCACCCCCTCGATTGTCCCATATGCGACCAAGCCGGGGAGTGTCATCTGCAAGACCTAGGTTATGAACACGGCAAAGAAGGTACTCGCTATGAATTCGAACGTCGCACATTCGAAAAAGAAGATATTGGACCCTATATCCAACTTCACATGACTCGATGTATCCTCTGCTACAGATGTACCTATGTTGCCAACCAGCTTACCGACAAGCGTGTACATGGTGTCCTTGAACGTGGCGATCATGCCGAAATCTCAACGCTTATCTCCAAAGCAATAGACAACGATTTCAGCGGAAACATGATAGATGTTTGCCCCGTAGGTGCACTTACAGACAAAACGTTCCGATTCAAACAACGTGTGTGGTTCACCAAACCTGTGCTCGCTCATCGCAATTGCGACAAATGCTGTGGCGAAGTCACCCTATGGTACAGAGGCGATGATGTATATAGAGTCACCGCACGCAAAGATCAATGGGGCGAAGTGGCCGACAGCACCAAAACCGGCAAACCCGGATGGATATGTAATACCTGCCGCTTCGACAAAAAAAATACCTCCGACTGGACCATAGAAGGCCCTATGAAGGTCAACAGACACAGTGTAATATCACAAGGTCACTACGTCAAAAAAGTACAACCCGAAGAAACCTTCTCCAAAATATTACAAGGTCGCAGCCCCAAATTACTCATGGATATCCACAGCGTAAGTGATGTCAACAAAAATAAATAAGCACATCACTTCATGTTCGAAAAGCTAAAAAGACGCTGGAATGTCAGTGGTACTCAACTATTATTAATTCTCTGCGTCTTCGCAATCACCGGTACCACTACCGCATACGTATCCAAAACCATCACCTCCTGGGTAGGGCTCACGCCCGAGTCGCCCCTATGGCAAAGAGCCAGTTTGCGTGGGTTCGTGCTACTATTTGGATACCAATTTATCTTGCTCGCCGTTTCCATACCATTCGGTCAATTCAAATTCTTCTGGAATTACGAAAAAAAAATACTCCGTCGATTAGGCTTACTTAAAAAACAAACGGATTCAAAAGAGTAGGAGCTCATCCAATGATCCCTACTCAACGATAGTCCCGCTATTCGCGCTACTCCGATAGAGTATGTGTCATATTCACAATCATTATTCATGTCCCGAATACATACTCTATCGGGGTAGCTAGCTACTATCGGGGCTATTTTTCATCGTCACAATCAAAAGGCATCATTTTTCTGTCCCGATTTAATTACAATATTTTCAGGCCAATAAAATGAATGTATTTTCTCTAGCACACTAAGCTTAACGATGAACAGATTTTTTAGCTAATAAAGCTTCAACAATTACATGTATTTTATCTAGGTATTGTATTTGGTAGATGGGCGAAGTGTCGGAGTGTAGTACTTTAATACCTACAGGCAAGGGGGTTGGCGGCAACATATCGAAAAAGGGGGGGGCTGTAAAGGTGTATAAATGCAATAATGAAACTATAAGTTATGCAACAAACAACAAATCACCCTAAGCAAATAGCAGGGAAATGAGTGGGAAGAAAACATACAGCTACGACAATTTGCCATACTTGGGTAGTGTAGCTGTTCCATATACCGATACATCATCGAAACATTGTTAAAAATGACAATAAAAAAACATGAACAAAAGCAACAAAATGCGCTACTAATACACCTATACAAAGCAGCTAGTGTACGCTGAACACGGAATAGTCAAAACGCCCCGGTCACTCACCGGGGCGTTCACTATTTAGGGCGTTTCGTCTATTCCGCTGGGTGTTGTGCGTTCGGCTTTCTTTTCTGTCAAGCGAGTTTGACAAAGTTGTCTTCAAGTTTTACGTTAAAGTTGATTTCTGCTTTTAATGCCCTGAACACTCTGATAATCGTGTCAATTGTTGCACTGTTTGCACTACTTTCAAGTTTTGAAATTTGAGCCTTTTGAACGCCTACAAGTCGTCCAAGTTCTTCTTGTGTCAAGTTTCTTTCTTGTCTTGCTGCTTTAATCATCTTTCCTAAAACGTCCATACGAAGTTCATATTCGTAGTCGTCACGCTCTTTTGTTCCAACTTTGCCGATATACTTGTCTTTCATCTCGGCAAGTGAGTATGTTCTTAATTCTTTGGTTGCCATATGATTACTTTTTTTGTTTGTTACTAAAATATTTGTCTCTAAGTCTTACTGCCCGGTCAATTTCGTTTGCCGGAACTTTGTCAACTGTTTTTATGAAACCGTGGGTCGCTATAACCAAAGTTTCTTTGTTATCTGTCTTGTCCCAAAATGCAAGAAGTCTGATTTGAAGTCCTGCGAATTTTGTCCTAAACTCCCAAATGTCATTTTGAAGTTTCTTAAAAAGTTTTGGGTCATTGGTCTGCTCTGCAAGGTCAATATTGTAAAAGATTTTCTTGATTGTCTTTGGGTCGAGTTGTGAAATGAACTCGTCTGCTTCGTCTAAAAATTTTGTCTCAAAAAATCTCATTAAATACTGCCTTGTTAAACGTCACAAAGATAATGAAAGTTTCTAAAAATGGAAACAATTTTTTTCGTATTTATTGTCGGTGTTGGTTTTCTAAACTGACGCACAACGGCAGTCTGTGAAAAAACCTCACTTTCTTCCATCAATCGAAGATAGACAAAACCAAT
>DAIUCL010000144.1:0-7116 GCA_036846185.1 Chitinophagaceae bacterium | reverse complement strand
ATGTTTAACACCTTTGGAATTATGAAATCGCTCAGATTACTGTTTGTATTATCATTAGGCATGTTTCTATTTTCATCCTGCGAAAAAGATTTTTCGTGCGAGTGTAAATTTGTAAATAAGCCGGAAAAGGATTTTGAAGTAAAACTGGCAAAAATGCGAAAAGGCGATGCTAAAACAGCTTGCTTGGATATCAAGTTGCATATGGATACCGTATCGAGTGCCAATTGTGAATTGAAGTAAGTGTTATACTGCTTTTAATAATCATATTTTTTACCCCATCGGATTTGTAGAAACTTTTTAAGTTCTTCCTCACGGGTATTATTTCCGGGACTGTATAGTTTGGTAGCTTCCAGGGAGTGTGGCATAAACTCTTGACCACTGAAATTTTTTGGACTGTTATGGTCATAGTTATATTCTTTGCCATAATCTAGTTCTTTCATTAGAGAGGTAGGTGCATTTCGAAGGTGTAACGGAACAGGCAAGTCGCCCGTTTTGCCTACTAATTCTATGGCTTGATCTATAGCCAGGTAGCAAGTGTTGCTTTTGGGAGAGCAGGCTAAGTATATAGCACATTGTGAGAGAATAATACGAGATTCGGGCTTGCCTATGACAGATACAGCATCAAAGGTAGACTGTGCCAATAATAGTGCATTGGGATTGGCATTGCCAATATCTTCTGATGCTAATATGAGCATACGTCTGGCAATGAATTTGATATCCTCACCGCCTACTAGCATGCGAGCAAGCCAGTATACGGCCGCATTGGGGTCGCTGCCTCGTATGCTTTTGATAAACGCAGAAATGATGTCGTAATGCTGTTCGCCTGATTTGTCGTACAAGGCCAAGCTTTGTTGCGCGACATGCATCACTAATGTATCATCTATTTGGGCTTGATAACCTGCGTGTATCACACATAATTCCAATAAATTGAGCAGCTTGCGGGCATCACCACCCGATAATCGTATGAGTGCCTCTGAAGACTGAATGATGGTTTGATAGCCTGCCAATATGGAGTCTTTCTGTAATGCATAGTGTATGAGTTGTGTGAGTTGCTCTTTATTCAGGCTTTTTAACACATAGACCTGACATCGACTTAAAAGTGCCGCATTGACTTCAAAAGAAGGATTTTCAGTAGTTGCCCCTATCAAGTTGATGATGCCTTTCTCTACTGCGCCCAACAAGGCATCTTGTTGAGATTTACTAAATCGATGTATTTCATCAATAAACAGGATTGCTTGTCCATCTTGTTGTGCCTTCTCAATGACTTCTCTGATATCTTTTACACCACTGGAGATAGCGCTCAGCGCATAGAACGTTTTATTGCTATGTTGTGCGATTACATGTGCAATACTTGTTTTGCCCACACCCGGAGGTCCCCAGAGTATCATAGAGGGGATTTGGCCGGATTCAATAGACTTGCGAAGTACACTATTTTTGCCACGAAGATGTTCTTGGCCAACTATTTCATCAAGGTTTGTTGGGCGTAATCGTTCGGCTAATGGAGCAGACATGCTACAAAGGTATAGTAGATTCAAAAACTATAGTCAATCCATATCACTAGAATCTATACAACTTGCCACAACACATGCTTAATTTTGTAATTATGGCTACTTTTGTAATTGCAGGAGGTACGGGTTTTGTGGGTTCCCATTTGCATAAGATTTTGCAATCAATGGGGCATACCGTGTATGTATTGTCAACTCGTACAAAAGATATTCCTTTTAGCAAACATCTGATCTATTGGGATACAGAAAAGGGAATAATAGACGACTCTTTTCATATAAAAAATGCGCATGTCATTAATCTTGCCGGAGCAGGTGTGGCTGACAAACGATGGACTGAGGAAAGAAAAAAGGAAATAGTGCAGAGTAGACTCAGCAGCCTTTATACCTTAGAGAAAGCGATTCAAAAAGGACAAATTGAAGCACTTCACTTGTGTTCGGCCTCTGCCATAGGATATTATGGTTTTTCGCAAGGCCTCTTGCAAGAAACGCACACTGGCGACGATTCGTTTTTGTCCACTACTTGTAAAAAGTGGGAGGAAGCGGCATGGTCTATAGCCGAAATGGGTGTGCCTACAAGTATCGCCAGGATAGGGATCGTTTTGGGTAAAGATGGTGGGGCACTACCGGCTCTCACCAACTCTATGAAGTGGGGAATAGCGGGTAAGCCCGGTAGTGGACAACAAATTTATAGTTGGATACACTTGCACGATGTATGCAGGATGTTGTACTTTCTATCCATTGGCCAAAAAGTGGGTATCTACAATGCAGTAGCACCGCATCCTGTGCCATTATCTGAAGTGATAAAGCAAATTCGAAAGTATGCTTATCCTTACTCCATTCCCTTACCAGCACCTGAATGGGCTATAAAAGTACTGTTGGGTGAGATGTCGACCGAAGTGCTAAAAAGCACACAGGTAAGTGCACATAAAATACTTACGGAAGGATTTGACTTTTTTTATCCTACCATAGAGGCATGCATCAGTCACTTATATCACAAGTAAGTGCTTGGATAAAGATTAACAGCAAATAGATACATAGTTGCATATCCTGCTGTATCTTTGGCTCACGTTATGATGAAAAAATACCTAACACCATTCACATTTTCATCGGAAAAGTCATCAATACCATTCAGATCTATACACTATGTGCTTGGCATCCTTCTGACTATGATGTTTTTTCTGTTTTTTGTAGTAACACCTAGCCAGGCACAATTTTTACTCAAAGGAACGGTCATCGACTCTGCCAGCAAAAAAGGGATGGCAAAAGTAAGTATTGAGAATCTGAGTAGAAGAGAAGGCGCTTTTACGGATGCTAAAGGCAATTACTCATTACTAGTCGTGCCCGGCGACTATGTTGTTTTTAGCTATGTAGGATATAAAAATAAAGGAATACAAGTACATGAGGGAGATCAAAATCAGTCTATAGATATCACATTGATACCAAAAGCCGTATTACTCAAAGATATTGTCGTTAAAAAAGGCATGACTAAATATCAGCAAGATTCTCTCTACAGAGCAAGTATGTATGACAGAGCGTTCAAATATCAACGGCAAACCTCTATCATGTCGCCTATCTCTGCCGTGCAGCAGACTTTCTCCAAAAAACATAAGAATATGCGAAAGTTTAAAGAGCAAATTCTGACTATGGAAGATCAAAAATTTATAGATTCGCGCTACACACCTGAGCTTGTTCACTCGCTCACCGGTTTACAAGATGATTCATTGGCACTTTTTATGCGCTTGTATCCTATGGAGTTCGATTTTGCCCGCGCAGCCAGTGAGCTGGAAATTAAAATGTGGATTAAATATTACTTTGCGGAGTTTGTAGGGGATGATCGTTTTAAGAGAAAGTAGTTATTGACTATCCATAATCTTCAATTTGTCTCGACCCATTCTATCTTATGCGAAATAGTTTGAACCCTATAATTTGCCAAAAAAGCCTTTTTATCACTGCCGTTTTGGGTTTTGTTACTATCCTCTACAGTGCCTGCATCGTTACCCATACACCCGGTTTCTACTCAGGCTATAAACGACTACCCGATTTACTAAAACAAAAAGTATACCTACTTGGAGCTACTGATTCTATATCTGAGCCATCGGATTCTGTCCTGTTTTCCATAATGCAAAGCATCTGGTACAAAAATTAAAGCGTTTAGATATGGCAATACTCTATTTTTGGAGTCCCAACTGTTCCGCAAAATCTTGTATTTCTGTGCCGGCATTTATACGATTTTGTACCCAAAATGGATATACTCCTATCATCATTTCAGAATATTATGATTTTGAACAAATCGATAATCAAGGCGTAGATTTAAGACAACTACTAGCCATTAATCATTGCTACTACGGCACCGATTATTGCAATAAATACCTCTACAAATTTCAAAAAGATTTATTCTCCGCATATAATCTGGTATATCAAAGCAAATATCCGCACAAGTATATCTATTATGATGGCAACTCAATTAGTGCACAAAAACCCTCAGCACTTGTATCCTATCCTTGGCAGTAATACAAATTTTCTCTCTAGGATTCTATCGAATTCATATAGAATAGAATCTGTACTAATTGTAATACCATCCCTCCCAAAAATCAATACATTACAATTACCGCTTCCTTATATAACTTTGTCGGCTCAATTATCAACTATTATGTTCAGAACTCATACCTGTGGCGAATTACGATTAGAACAACAAGGCATGCTAGTTACCCTTGCCGGATGGGTAAAAACTATCCGAAAATTCGGAAGTATTACCTTTATTGATTTGCGCGATCGATATGGTATCACGCAATTGTTTTTTAACGAAGCCATGACCCAACGCTTAGAAGCGCACAATATGGGTAGAGAATTTGTACTGCAAGTGGAAGGTAAAGTCATAGAACGTAGCAACAAAAATCCTAATCTAGCCACTGGCGACATCGAATTGGAAGTCCATGCCTATCATATACTCAATGCATCTGCCGTACCACCGTTTACTATCGAAGAAGATACCGATGGCGGCGATGAGCTGCGAATGAAATATCGCTATCTCGACCTACGTCGAGATAACGTAAGAGCTAATCTGGAATTACGCTACAA
Organism: Chitinophagaceae bacterium; assembly: GCA_036846185.1. Lineage (GTDB taxonomy): Bacteria > Bacteroidota > Bacteroidia > Chitinophagales > Chitinophagaceae > OLB11. Next base: position 2,533 of record DAIUCL010000144.1, on the reverse strand, counting down.
GGTAAGCAGAGCCACTCGCAACTTTCTGGATACCCAGCATTTTATGGAAGTGGAAACCCCCATGCTGATCAAATCCACTCCTGAAGGTGCTCGCGACTTTGTCGTGCCAAGTCGTATGCACACCGGGCAGTTTTATGCACTTCCACAGTCGCCACAACTTTTCAAACAGCTCCTTATGGTAGCGGGATATGATAGATATTATCAAATCGTCAAATGCTTCAGAGACGAAGATTTGCGAGCAGATCGCCAACCAGAATTTACTCAAATCGACTGTGAAATGAGCTTCGTAACACAAGAAGAGATCCTCCAAACCTTCGAAGCTATGACCAAACATATCATGCAAGATGTCAAAGGGATTACCTTCAACGAAGCTTTTCCGCGTATGACCTATGAAGAAGCAATGCGCGATTACGGCAACGACAAACCCGACATCCGCTTCGATATGAAAATCAAAAATCTATCAGGCCTGGTAGGCAGACAAGGATCAATCTCTCATGATTTTGCAGTATTCTCCGATGCCTCTGCTATACTAGCCATCGTAGTACCCGGAGCTTGCGACTATACCCGCAAGCAAACCGACGAACTCATAGACTGGGTCAAAAGACCGCAAATAGGTATGAAAGGAATGGCCTTTGTCAAATACCTGCCCGACGGAAGTCTCAAAAGCTCCTTTGATAAATTTTTCGACCACGAAAAACTACAACGCATTGCCACACACTGCGCTGCCAATACCGGCGATCTTATCCTCATACTCGCCGGCGAAGAAGCCCTTACCCGAAAAGCGATCAGCGAACTCCGACTCGAAATGGGACAACGCCTGGGGCTCCGCGACCCCAAATGCTTCAAGCCACTATGGGTCACCGACTTCCCTCTCTTCGAATACGACCCCGAGTCTAATCGATACATAGCCATGCACCACCCCTTTACCTCCCCCAAGCCCGAGCATATCGCCCTCATGGATGATACCGCCCGATACGCAGACATAAAAGCCAATGCCTATGACCTGGTACTCAACGGCACAGAAATAGGTGGCGGCTCTATCCGAATATACGACAAAGCCTTACAGCAAAAAATGTTCTCCGCACTCGGTTTTAGCGAAGAAGATGCCAACGAAAAATTTGGATTCCTGCTCAGCGCTTTTGAATATGGCACACCACCACACGGCGGTATCGCCTTAGGCTTCGACCGCCTGTGCGCACTACTCGGTGGCAGCGACTCCATCAGAGATTTCATCGCCTTTCCTAAAAATAATGCCGGCAGAGACATGATGCTCGACGCACCAGGCCCTATCGACCAAGCACAAAAAAAAGAATTAGGCCTGGCCTAAGATAAGTCAGCCATATGCAGTTTCAGCTACCTATCGATATACCTGCTCTAAAGCCACCCATACAGCACAGCGATTATATCATGCTCACTGGTTCCTGCTTCACCGAGCACATTAGCCGATTTCTTCGACAGGCCAAGTGGCGCACCTCATTCAACTCGCATGGCATCCTCTTCAATCCTATCAGCGTAGCAGAATCAATCAATGACCTCCTAAAAGGAAAGCAATACTCTCCTCACGACTTATTCTACCACCACGAATACTGGCATAGCTGGAAGCACCACTCCGATTTCTCCAGCACCGATCAAGCACATACACTTGAGCTTATTAATCAGTCCATAGTCACTCAGCAACACGCCCTTCAGCAAGCACAAGTTATTATCATCACACTCGGATCCGCATTCGCCTACTGGCACCTTCCCTCCCAGCAGTGGGTAGCCAATAATCACCGACTACCACACCACGAATTTCAAAAAACACTACTCGATGCAGATACAATTCGGCAAGCACTGCAAAGCTGTATATCCAATCTTCACCAGGCCAACCCCTCACTGAGAGTAATCCTCACCATCAGCCCCGTAAGGCATATCCGCGACGGTGTCATCGATAATAATCGCAGCAAAGCCCGACTAATCGAGGCTGTTCACGCACTCACCAATGTCTATTATTTTCCCGCTTATGAACTCGTAATCGACGTACTCCGCGATTACCGCTTCTATGATATGGACATGGTACACCCCAACTATCAGGCCACCCAATACGTATGGCAGCGATTCGTAGAAGCTTGCATCGACCCCCGGGCGCTACCCCTCATGAAGCAATGTGAGCAAATACATCGTGCCAAAACTCACCGCCCCAAAAATACCACTACACAAGCCCATCAGCATTTTCTTCAAACCCATCACCAGCTCTGCACACAGCTCCTTCAATCCCATCCCTATATCGATATGAGTGAGGAGCTTCGCTATTTTTCACAGACCGATTAGTGTATATTTTTTGGAGCACATCGCCATTACACACCTCAGCAGCAGTCTTGCTTTTCGCTCCTACCGCATCTCCTGCTCTCGGTCTCTATCAAAGTCACTAAGATGCGGTATCCACTACAATCAAGGCTAGTTTTCATCGTCTCTACATCTATTAAGCATTTCCCCACCCACAAAGGCTCGTTCCCCCCAAACCGGCAAATATTCCCCCCAAACACAAATAATC
>DAIUCL010000143.1:0-7118 GCA_036846185.1 Chitinophagaceae bacterium | reverse complement strand
GCTTATAACAAATATATAAAAAAATAAGTGGGCAAAAATTTGGAATAATGCATTCTTTATATATTTTGTGCCGAATATAGGATATAATTATATGGCCAAACGTGAAAAATATATTACTGAATTTTCGATGAAATGTTCACCCGCCATCCTTTACGAATTTTTGGCCACTACCTCCGGGCTGAGTGAATGGTTTGCCGATAAGGTTACCGAAAAAGGCGACGAGTATCATTTCGAATGGAATGGCAATAAAGAGATCGCAAGACTCATAGCTACCGAAGAAAACGAGTACGTCGTGTATCAATGGGACTGGATGGATGAAGACGAATATGTAGAATTCAGGATTGAAAAAAGCCCGGTTACTAATGAAACGCTTCTCACGATCACTGACTTTGCCGATAGCAAAGAAATGGAAGACCAACGCCGACTGTGGGAAACTCAGATTCACGACCTCAAACATCGTATCGGGAGTTAGTCTATGAATTAACTCTTACTGGGGTATTTGATAAATCGTAATTGAATACTTGTTTTCAGTTCCCATGCTTGAGCGGTGCTACATGATGAACTGAGCGATGCAGCCAAAACGGAGCGTCGCAACTCCGATGCACAAGGATAAGGACGATGATAACCAAAAAATATTCATTTACTAAACAGGGGATACCAACCTATCTACCTTCGATGATTTATATCTGACCAAATTGCTTAAAAACAAATAGCCCAAGCGATACGCTATGAAGGTTCTCTTAATATTCTTCCTACTTCGTGTGTTTACTTTCATGATGATCGTTGGGTACGCAGTAGGTCTTTGTTATGCCTCGCTATTTTTTCATGCTCAGCGAAGGTTTATCTGCTATGCTAATGTGCTTGTGCATTATTAACCTAAATAGTGGATTTCATAATTCCACCCACCCCTATTTACTTATCTAAAACATATTAACATTATTGTATATCGTCGCTAATTCAATCATCTTACTTTGCGCTCTTTGCTTCTAGTAATCGTGACTAAGAACAGGGTGTTATGTAACGAGAAGTGAACGACGTATTGATATTAGCTACGATAAGTAGAAATATTCTACAATGAGCTTACATTGGTAGATGCCATAATTGGTTGTATCTTTGTCTTTCATCAATTGAGGCTTGAGAGCCTATGGCTATTATGACGTTGATTAAATTAAGTGAACTTCCGTATAAGCAGAAAGCGATTATAAAGCGTTTTGGTGAGACAGAATTGTATGTAAAACTGTTGGAAATGGGTTGTATACCCGAGGAGGAGATATCTGTAGAGCTAAGTGCTCCTATGGGTGATCCTATAGCGGTGAATGTGGCAGGCTATCAGCTCAGCTTGCGAAGAGAGGAAGCTGCTTCGATATGGGTAGCTCCTTTGAAGTCGGATATGGAATCATGAATATTTATTTTATCAGTGGACTAGGGGCAGATAGACATGCTTTTGACCGATTGCGATTGGAAGAACAACATGTATGTCACTTTATAGACTGGTTGGAACCCGAAAGAAATGAGTCGATAGAGCTCTATGCCCGACGTATGGCCAAGGATATTGATACTACCATGCCTTTTGCCTTGATTGGTTTGTCTTTTGGTGGTATAATAGCGATAGAAATAAGTACGTTTTTATCTCCTCTTCGATTGGTTATTATCTCATCTATTGCTACACAGAGTGAGTTGCCTCTGGCTTATCGTATAGCAGGCAAATTGGCATTGCATAGAAGTAGGCTAGTGCATAGGCTTCGTAATAATGATCGTTTAGTAAATTATCTTTTTGGGGCGGGTAGCTCTTTCCTTAGTCAGTATTTGCGTGAGCGAATAGCAGCTATGTCGGATCGTTATTTGTATTGGTCGCTAAATGCCATATTGCAATGGAAGCAAAAAGAAAGGGTAAAGGGTCTTGTACATATTCATGGTACCAAGGATCGATTATTTCCGATTGGGAATACAAAGGCAGATATCCGCGTGGAGGGAGGAAGTCATTTTATGGTGATGACCCATGCCGGCATCCTATCCAAGCATATCAATAAAGTATTAAGTGAGAGTGACTACCAAGTATAGTCCCGTTCGATCATGTATTTCATTTTTTGTACAAATCGAAATACGGCCGGGCAGTAAGCCATATTTTGTTGGTGTACATGATTGTATTGGTCGAAAGGGGTGAGCTTGAAATGTGGAAAGTCGGCACAGTCCTTTGGTCGCACTTCATAGATGGTGCATTTGTGTGTAGCTTTGTCGTATAGCATACACGGTTGTTTGCGGCTGACAGTTTCACCGCTGTCGCTATCTATTTTGGTATACGTCTTAACAAACTCTTGTTCAGTTATTTGTAGGTGTTTTGCGATACGTTTGACATCAGATGGTCGGAAAGTGGGTGTCATCGATCGGCAACAGTGACCGCATTCGAGACAGTTGGTCTCTGCCCAGGTCTCTTGAGAGGCCTTTTGCACATAAGGATTAATACGAACTACTTTTTGGGTATCAAATTTTTTAATAAATCGGTTAAGTGTATTTTTTTCTTTCGAATATGCTTTTTTGAAGGCAGGTACAATAGACGTTGGCATAAAGTAATTTGTGCAAATATACTTTGCTTGCCAAGAGTATGGTATTAATATTAGAGTGTTTTTGAGTATTTTTATATTCTGGAGGCTCAATAGCTATGAGATATTGTATTATATTCGACTCACTACAAAAAATCAACTTAAAATGAGAATAGCTAGTATTGCATTGTTTATTGTTTGGGCCTCTTCTTGCTGTAAGATACAAACTAATTTTGTTCCTATTAAGGAACTATCTTTTGAAGCTTTTACGCTGTCGGAGGTGGATACGTTTTATGTACTTCCTTATAAAATAGATAAACCTCTTCATTGGGATGAGTATGCCGGCTATAGACAGACTACAGAGCGTATGACAACAACCCTGAAGGGCTTGCAATTAAAACATTCATTACCCATAGAAATCGTATTAAAAGATACTTCGAAACGATTTATAGTACAGGATAAGAAATCGGCTTCGCTTCGAGAAGGCAAGGGTAGGTGTGCGCCTATGACGATACGTATCGAAGCGTTTGAAGTAAATGGTGTGAAGCAAATGGGAGATACAATACGAATAAAGAAATAGGGGTGGATACTTTACTGTTATTGCCTGGAAAAGGTAATAGTGATCAAGATAAATTGTGATTTATATAAGAAAAGTCCAGGATTGTATTCATTGGTAGGATAAAGCCTTCATTGCTTTTCTACTCATGCCATAGTCATATAAATGAGTACTTGATACTACTTCAACGCAAAGCTAACCGGGAGCGTCATATAGACTTTTACCGCTTTATCATTGTAGTATCCGGGTTTCCAGTTGGGCATAGCTCGAAGTACTCGTAGCACTTCTTGTTCGAAATTTTTAGACTGTTCGGGGCTACGAAGAATTTTGGGTTCTGTAATTTTTCCTTTTTCATCCACCACGAATTCGGCGATTACCCGACCTTCTATTTTTTGTTCTTTTTCGTAGCCAGGATATTTTACTTCTTTGCCCAGAAATTGAATGAGGGCCGCCTCGCCACCTTCAAATTCGGGCATGATAGGGACTCGTTTGTATATAGTATCGACTCTATGCATTATACGCATGTCTACATCGCCATTCATTTGCTCTACAAATACCGTATCGGCCAGATTATTGTTTACACGATGTATTTCGACATGTATGTTATTGTTGCCAGACTTTTTTGACATTTGTGCACAAATAGGCTTACTTGCCAGTAGCACTATGCCTAGTATGAAACTGCTACCAATAGCGAATCGAATGGTGGAGAAAAGGGATGTAGTAGTCATTTTACTATATTTAAATTTTAAAGCTAACGATAAAAAATCTTTTTTCGTATGTCTTTTCAAAAAGCTCAATAATGTATAAGACGATGAACTCTAGCCCTAATCGCAGCGGCATCCCCTGCCTATGGCTCTGTGGGCTGGCCGGCAGGGATATAGCGGAGAGTAGGAAGTAGTCAAATAGGGTGAAAGTCGATGAGCTCCACTTCTTCTTACAAGAAGAATACTACTATAATTTGTAACTCATTGACCTACAAATTGAGTAGAATGGTATATCCCTTGCTACAGGAATGATGATATTCGAAGGGAAGAGCCTATATTTGTAGGGCTGTATCTACAGCACAACACTTTAGAATCTATACATGAAAAAAGTTCTTCTACCCCTACTGCTTCTATTGTCGGTTGGGTATGCCAGTCTGGCACAACAGGGCAATATATCAGGTGATTTGATGATGACGGTTAATTTTTTTCAGCGCGACACGAGTATCAAGGCGTCTGACAATCAGCTGTACGATAATTTTTTGAGTGGAGGTGAAGGCTGGCTCGGTCTCCGATATAGTGGGCATGGGTTTACAGCCAATGTTCGATTTGATGCCTTTCATAACTCGAATCTTCTCAATCCTACTTCAGCACTTACAGCCTCTGGTATCGGTATGTTTTCGCTGAGCAAAGAGATTAAAGATCTTACCATCACGGCAGGGCATATCTATGATCAAATCGGTAGTGGTATCCTATTTAGAGCGTATGAGGATAGAGGTTTGCTCATTGATAATGCACTTTTTGGACTCCACTTGAAGTATAGACTAAAAAATAATATCACCGTCAAGGGCTTTACCGGACAAACGAAGTATCTCTTTGAACGCTATCAGCCTATACTCAAGGGTATCAGTGCTGAAGGCGATCTGGAAATTTCTGACAAATTATTTTGCACTCCGGGTATAGGATTTGTAAATCGTACTATGGATCAAAATAGTATGAATCTCATTGTATCTACCATCAATAGCTTGCCGGCCAGTGAGCGTTTTGTACCTGTCTATAACTCTTATGCCGCCACAGTGTATAATACGCTCAATGCCGGCGATATCTCCTTGTACACCGAAGCCGCTATCAAATCGAGAGAGGCCGTAGCTACCGATGCCGGCCTGCAAAATGTGATGGGGAGTGTACTCTATGGCACCCTGGGCTATGCCAAATCAATATTTGGCATCAATGCTTCGGTCAAGCATACCAACAACTTTATGATGCGTACCTCTCCCAACGAACTCCTACTACGAGGGCTGTACAACTGGCAACCCATCATAGCTCAGATACGCCCTCAACGTGTAATAGCTCGCTATACACCTCCCTCTCAAGACTTGTCCGAAATGGCCTCTACCATCAATGCCTTTATTACTCCCAATCAAGAATTAAGCTTTAACCTCAGCTATACACATATCAACACACTGGCGGGCGATACGCTCTACAGAGAAGCTTTTGCTGAAGCCGAAATACGAAGTGTCGACAATTTTATTTTCCATGTGGGGTTTCAGTACCTGGTCTATAATCAAGCATTGTATCAGCAAAAAGTAAAAGAAGAATACCCCAATGTAATAGCGCTTACTCCTTTTGCAGAAGTCGTGTATCGGATTTCAGATCAGAAATCTATCCGGTCAGAAATACAATACATGCACACACGCCAAGACTACGGCTCTTGGCTCTTCGGACTACTTGAGTTCAATATTGCATCCAAATGGAGCTTTGCACTTACCGATATGTATAATATACAGCCCAATCTCAAACACGTCAAAAAAGCACAACATTATCCCAATATATTTATGGCTCGAACCTATGGCCCCCACCGCTTTACAGCCCAATATGTAAAACAAGTAGAAGGGATCAACTGCACGGGTGGTGTGTGCCGCTACGAACCCGCATTTAGTGGTTTTCGAATAGGGATCATTTCTACTTTCTAATATTTGTGTAAATTTGAAAAAAGTTTTTTTTATGCGACGACTACTTCTCTCATTACCTTTACTATCAATGGCCTTTTTTGCCTGCAAAGAACAATTACCCGCCGGACTGGTACTCACACAGCTTGAGTCGAAAGATACAACCTACGTAACCTCTACATTAGAAATACCCCAAACCAAACGCGTATTGATAGAAGAGATGACAGGAGCCTCCTGTACCAATTGCCCCAATGGAACCAAAATGCTCAAAGAGTTTCAGCAGCAACACCCCGACCGTATCATCATCACCGCCATCCATGCCGGCTTCCTTACCAATAAGCCCAATGGTGCCAAATACTATTTTCCCAACCCCGACTCCGAAGAGCTCAGACTCTTTTTTGGCGAAGGCGACCCCACCAAGCCCAGTGCTACCTTTGATCGGGTGCCGGCTACCGGTGGCAATAGTGCCGGCAAATACTTTATTACCAGAGGACAGACCGGTGCCGACTGGATAGACGCACTCCCACCCCGACTGGCCAAAACGACACCCGCCAATCTTCACCTCGAATCTACCCTCGACCCACTTACACAACAAGTGAACATCAAAGCAAAAATAGCTTTCACCGAAAGCTTCACCGACAAACTATGCCTTACCCTCTATGTACTCGAAGATAGCATTATCGACATACAACTCGATAAAGATCTTGGCCCTATACAAGACTATGTATTCAACCATGTATTTCGCAAACTCGTAACTCCCGTAGGAGGCGAACTCATACTTGATAGCCTTAATACCAAACAAGCCGGTCGTGTACTCGAAAAATTCATCAAATTTACACCCAATACTAGCGCTGACGGAGGCTGGAAACTCAATCATTGCCACCTCGTAGGCATACTCCATCGTACCGGAAGTTCACGAGAAGTATTACATGCCGTAGAAGTAAAGCTTAATTAAGATAACCCATCATCCCCACATGCTATCATTTCCTCCTATCCCCAAAGGTATACTGACCGTATTATTGGCCACTAGCCTACTCGTAGCCTGCGACGATACGACAAACCAAAGCAGCGGCACTCAAGATACCGAAATCACGGCCAAACCAGTCGTACCTATCTTCGATGCCGACAACGCATTTCAATACATCGCCAAGCAAGTCAGCTTCGGCCCCAGGGTATCCGGCTCAACAGCCCATGCCCAATGCGCCGCCTGGATGATACAAGAACTAAAACAATATGCCGATACCGTATACGAACAACGAGGTAGTATCAAACAAGCCACTACCAACAAAACCTACCCCGTAGTCAATATCATAGCCAGCTTCCAGCCACAGCTATCACAACGTATCCTCCTCCTCGCCCACTGGGACAGCAG
>DAIUCL010000142.1:0-7118 GCA_036846185.1 Chitinophagaceae bacterium | reverse complement strand
CCCACTGATAATACAAGAGTGCTTTCGAAAACAGATAATAAGGAGAGGATTTATCGGCACTACTTATTTTTCTAAGTCTTTGGTCAAGGTTCGATTTTTTTTGCTGATACACCTTTGGGTTTTCATTGAAAGTAAGACTTATAAAATCTTCATAATTTGCAATCAGCGTTACCAGTTCATTACCGGGATTTTCTTTTTTTTCTTGCTCCAAATAACGCTTGCCCTCTTCTAGCTTCATAGCGATAAAAGATTGATACGCTAGTTCACAATTTGGAGTATATTCAAATTGCTGAGCTTTGAGTGATGGAGTCCAAAGAAAATAGATGGTGAAAATTACATGCGCAACACGGCGCAAAAAGACATGCAATAATTGACTGCCATTGCCCATGGTTCTATTCGCTGGCAGTAGCATATTAAAGTTCAAATTGAACACTTGGAATCGCACTTTATTTATTCTACAATATCCTCTTTACTTCGACGAAGTCGGCTGCTGTATTGCCCTCTACGAAGTTTGTTTTTGGTATTATTTTTATAAGCGTCTCTCTGCCTGAGTATGTCCAGGCAGAGGAATATAGACTCCAAAAAAGAAGAATTATCGGCTTTGTTTTTTCCGGCGATGTCAAATGCGGTACCATGATCGGGCGAAGTACGAACAATGGGCAAACCGGCAGTATAATTAACACCTGTCCCTTTATCAAAACTTTTAAAAGGAATCAACCCCTGATCATGATACATAGCCAGTACACAATCAAACTGTGCATCGTGCTGGCGTGCAAAAAAAGCATCCGCGCTATACGGTCCAAAGGCTAAAATAGTTTCATTTCGCAGCTTTTCAATAGCGGGTATTATTTGTTCTTTTTCTTCTTTGCCTATCAGCCCATCGTCTCCGGCATGTGGGTTGAGTCCGAGGATAGCAATTTTGGGTTTATCAATACCAAAATCTTTGATTAGAGACTCATGAATGATACGCACTTTACTCACTATATTTTCTGTAGTCACATACTTGGCAATATCACTCACGGGCACATGCTCTGTGAGGAGCGACACTCTCAGATCTCCACTGCACAGCATCATTGCCACATCTTTAGCACCAAATTTGTCGCGCAAAAAGGGGGTATGTCCCGAATAATTAAAATCGGGTGTTTGAGCATTTTTTTTGTTCAAAGGATTCGTAATCAGGGCATCTATTTGTCCATCTTTTAGACACTGCGTAGCTACCATCAGAGAGCGTATTGCATACTTCCCTCCTGTCTCATTGAGTGTTCCGGGAGTTACAGCAACCTCCTCATCCCAGCAGGTAAAAATATTTATTTGCTTAGGGTTCAGGTTACTCAGATCCTTCGTACCCACATATTGCATATTTGATTCCTCCCCCAAATTTTTATAGAAATGAATCACCTTATTCGACGCAAATATTACCGGTGTAAAATATTCCAACAATGAATGTTCGGATAGTGATTTAATGATAAGTTCTATCCCTATTCCATTGATATCACCTGTTGTTATTCCTATGATAGGTTTGTGTGCCGTAGTGCTCATATAGTTCGCTTGTGAAGCAAAGATATTGAAGCCATCTTACAAATATCAAATTAAATATCGAATGCACCTTAGCGTTCAATACTTACACGTCAAACATGTAATGTCTGCACCATTAATTTATATTCGAGATAAATATCATTTGGAGCGCATCGAAGGTACATCAATCATCCACATCGGGCTATCCACTATATCTCTTACGCCCCGGGGGCGCAAGAGGATGCCGTTCCTATCCCGGCTAGTCTTCATCGACAGATACCTTGGGCAACAATCTTTGTACATGCACCAGCGACCAATATGCAATCGTGAATCCAATAATAAAATCAATCATTATAAATTCAAATAGAATTAGCACCCATTCACAAGCCGAGTAGTACCACAATAAGCCTACCATTCAATGACCAATACCCCATTCACTCCCAATGATAGCCAGGTCACTCATAATTCAGCTAGATACATAATCCATACCATACTCACCCAAAAAGCACAAAGCCCTCAATGAATGAAGGCTTTGTGAAAATAACAAAAACAATATTATTATCGGGATATCAACACTTTGTGTGTAGATTTTTTATGCCCTATTTCAAGTTTTACAAAATATAGACCTTCAGCTACATCCTTCAGCGGCAATTGTATTTGCTGTCCGGAAATAGATATAGCAGTACCACTCAGTATAGTAGCACCTACTGCATTGGTCACTTGATAGCGCATCACACCATGCTCAGGAGAGCTGATATAAAGCATATCCTTAGCAGGATTAGGGTAGATATGCGCATAGAGTAGAGCAGTCTCTTCGATACCTACCGAGTTGCCTAAATCCAAAATTTGAAAATCATCAACAGCTGCTTCTACAATAGAACCTGTGGCAGCACCCTGAGCCGAATCCGTAGCCACAAACATGAGGCGTACTCGATTACCATTTGCCAAATTTGGTTGCCACACATATCTGCGCCAGCTTACATCTGGTACAAAGGTGCGCTCTATCAAAGTCCAAGAAGCACCATTGTTGTAGGAGGCATACACTCTCCATTGATCCTTGCCCGGATTAGTGCCTTGGCTATTGGTATACCAGCGCCAGTAAGAAATAAGCGGTTGTGTATAGGGACTCAAATCAAACTCTTGAGTTACTAGAGAGGTACGTCCTCCATCCACATCGGCGTTGCCTACAGCAGAAGTAGGCAATGGTGCATTAGCTGTCACAGCACACTTGCCTTGTGAAGGGCCTACAGCAGTATGATCTTGTCCGGTTTGTACGATTTCACCATTAGTGCTGGAGGGAACCGGCACAGCCACTATCCATTTGCCGGCAGTAGCATTGTCGCCGGGGGCATCGCCAATAATCCAGCCTGGTGTAGTAGGTGTGATATTATCAAAATTTTCGAGATACATAGATTTGTATCCAATGATTAGATAATGAGGGATATTTCGAAATGAAACGGAAAGTCCAAACTGCGCTTTTCCGGGTGAATAGTTGGATAATGTAGAAGCATTATCATAAATAGCAAAGATATATTCATACACATTACCTTGTGTAGAGTTCGGGAAATTTACAGCAAAGTCTGTACCCGTTTTGGTCATAGTGAGAGAATCAAAAGGGGTGGTGCCACGCAAGCGATAGAAAACTTTCACATCGCCCAAAAAGGCGGGAAAATCAACCAATGCAGAGGCATCGAGGCTGATAGTGGTACCTGAATTAACGATACCCGGAGGGGTATGATTTAGCTCTGCTGTACTCAACAAGTAGATTCCATGTTTTGCAAAAGCTTGCACGATTTGCATAAAGTGAGGGGTACCATCATTGATATTGTTATTATCATCGTCGTATTGTAGCGCATCGATGAGGATGTCATAATACACTTTACCTTCAGTACCATTAGCACCATTGGCCAAGCCATAATGCGAAGCGGCAAACAAATCATTCATTTGTTCTACGGCTTGTTCAAAAGTCAATGTAGCCATCAGATTAGTCATATAACTCCACCAAGCACCGGCGATAATTTCACCATCGGCATGTACTTGTCCGACTAGATTATCGGGGTATTTTTTAGGATTTTGATCATAGCGTCGGATAAAGCTATTGGGAGCATTCACATTAAAACCTTGCCCTACAATGGGGTTTTTATTGAGCGACATCGCCCATACATCAGAGTAGCCCTCGCCCATACCACCGTTGTTGAAGGTAGTACCCTGACTGCTCCAGAATTGATTGGTAATCCCATGCCCATATTCATGATACACTACGGTATTGACCACAGAGAGTGCGTTACAACCGTTGGCTGTGGTGTAGAAGTTAATCGAATTTCCATTGTAAAAAGCATTACAGTTGCCATCCGTTCTATCTACGCGAGTCAGAAGTGGATTATCCATGGTGGTGAAAGCAGGCATTTTGGATTTCATATAATCATGAATTTCGTTGCCATGATAATAGCAAGTAAGATGGCGTATAGAGGCATTCGGTTCGGAAGCATCAAATTGTACCACATCATTATTATTGATACCATTTTTGACTAGAGTAGCAGAGGTATTACCATTGGCGCCCGTCACTACACGGATAAAGCTACCTCTGAGCTCTAGGGTAGCATTGATTGGTCCGGCACCAGGCACATTGGCATTGCCATTGATATCTGTAAAGTAATTAGTTCCTCCAACTGAAAATCGGAGATTTTTAAGTGGCAAGTCAGCAGGAGGGGCAAAAAGATTGGTAGGATAGATATTCGCTTTTACTTCAAAACCTATATTTAGTACTTTATTTTCGCGATAAAGGACATTACCATTAATTGCGTCTACTACATTCATATAGTTGCCCGGGGTGGTGATATCGTCTTGCGTTTCTACGTATACGATATATACAGGTCGAAATGAGTAGTTACCCTCTTCAGTAGGCAGAGGAAATATTTTCATATCGGGCTCTACGTTAGAACGAATGATGGGCGTAGTAAGAGCCGCTTCAGCAGCACTAATTGCCTGTGATGCTGTGAGTGTGGGATTGAGTGTAGGTATATTTTTATGCGCATCTATCCCCACTAATAAGATACGGAGGTCTTGCGAAAAACGCACTGTGACCCTCGACCACATTACTTCTTTGCCTTGATGCACTTGTTTGAAATCGACATGGATATACTTGCCATCATTGACTTGTCGTGTAGTCACTAATTCTTGTACAGGGATTTGAAAGCCTTGCATTTCTGTTTGCAAAAAAAGTCGGGCTTTCAATTCAGGGTCAGAACCTCCGGGAGCAAAGCTAATTGGTTCACCAAATGCTCTATGGGGCATTTCGGTGAAGCGGTCAAAACGAGCACCCCAACTTGGATACTTTTGTGTGAATGCTTTCCACGCTGAGCGCTTGAGTAGATACGCCGTACTGATTCCTGCTTTGGCATCTGCAGCATCATTATACGGAGTGATATTGGGGTTTACATCGTGATGATGGTCACCTCCCAAACCGTGCGCAATGGCACTGACAATGGTAAAAAATGCAACAAAGGATAGAATAATTTTTTTCATCATAATAAGACAGAATTAGTGTAACAAAATTGAAAGTAGTGATTTTTTTACAATTAACCAATTATTGAGTAGTAATGAATTACGATAGGCTATAAATTGCGATAAAATGTTGTATTTTAACATTTAAAAGACGAGTTAAGGATGCCGTTCCCGGTTTCTGATTATGATTGTGAGGGCATCATAGGCAATGTGTTCATTATTCTAAATAGGAAGATTGAATGAGCAAATCCATGATTCTATTGTTTGCTATTGAAACTTTATGTCATGACTGTTTTGTTAGTTGGTATTTCTTATTATGGTGTATTGAAAATATTATGAGAAGTTCTTTATCATTTGACTACAATAGCAAGATGGTAATCTGAGATTTTGTCGCAATGAGCGATGAATGATATTTTGCGGCTGGGAGGCTGCCGTGCCCGGAGGACTTCGAGGCACGAGAAGGTCCCGCCCCGGCGGGACGGAAGTGAAACGGACTCCGTAGGGGACGGATGTGGGGTGAAGTTATTAATTAGCTGACAGCCCCAAGAAAAATTTTAGAAATTCACCTGATGTCTACGCTCTAGTAATGTTCCTTTTATGTCTTTTAACTAAAGTGAAATTATACGTAAGAATGATGTTGTATGTATCCGTTTATTTGAGCTTGAAGTCGGTTTTAATACGTCAACTTTTCGAGATACATTTGTCAAAAATCAAAATGTATGTCTAAGAATTACAAACTGGAGACGCTTCTCATCCATGCAGGGGTGGAACCTGACCCAAGTACCGGTGCTATCATGACGCCGATTTATCAAACATCGACCTATGTGCAAGAGGCTCCTGGCAAGCACAAAGGCTATGAATATGCTCGCACACAAAATCCGACTCGAACTGCCCTTCAGGCAGCACTTGCAGCGATAGAGGGAGGTAAGTATGCATTGAGTTTTGGATCTGGTTTGGCGGCTTCGGATGCAGTGATGAAACTGTTAAATCCGGGTGATGAAGTAATCTCTACCAATGATTTGTATGGAGGTACATATAGAATCTTCACCAAAGTTTTTCAGCGTTATGGATTGTCATTCAAGTTTACGGGTATGAGTGATGTAGAAGCGATAGAGCCATTGATAAGCACCGCAACTAAGATGCTATGGGTAGAAACACCTACGAATCCTTTGCTTAATATTATTGATATAGAAGCTTGCGCGGCATTAGCTCGCAAGCATAATTTATTATTGGTCGTAGATAATACGTTTGCATCACCTTATTTACAAAATCCTTTGGCGCTAGGAGCAGATATCGTTTTACATTCTGCTACCAAATATCTGGGAGGGCATAGTGATGTAGTACACGGTTGTCTTATTATGAATCAAGATTCATTGCATGAGCAATTATCGTTTATACAAAACTCTTGTGGTGCTGTACCCGGCCCTCATGATTGTTGGCTGGTACTTCGCGGTATCAAAACACTGCATGTACGCATGCAACGCCATTGTGAGAATGGTGAAAAGATTGCATATTATCTGCGTAATCATCCTGCTGTAGCTAGAGTATACTGGGTGGGCTTTGAAGATCATCCGAATCATGCTATTGCCAAAAAACAAATGAGAGGATTTGGGGGAATGATTTCGTTTACGTTAAAAGATGATCGATTGGAAGCTGCTATGAAAGTATTGTCTGGAACCCATTTATTTGCACTAGCTGAATCGTTGGGGGGTGTTGAAAGCCTTATTGGCCACCCGGCCTCTATGACACATGGCTCTATTCCTCGCAAAGAAAGAATAAAGAATGGCCTGGCGGATTCATTGATTCGCTTGAGCGTGGGGATTGAAGATGTGGATGATCTTATTGCGGATTTGAGCCAGGCTATTGGATAATACAATGTGATCACACAAGCAATTTTTTTCAAAATACTAACGGCGAGCATAGCTCGCCGTTAGTATTTTGAGTATTAGTATAAAAATTACTCAAGTAATGCTAGTCTGTTTAACGACCTACTTGTATGGGCACTAAGAATCGTTCACCATCAATGATTACACGAAGCATATACGAGCCATTAGCATAACCCTTGATATCGATTTGGTGTTCCAAGATTCCTTGTGGCG
>DAIUCL010000141.1:0-7130 GCA_036846185.1 Chitinophagaceae bacterium | reverse complement strand
ATATTATATTTTGTGAATCACAAAATAAATAAGAATTTTGTATTATAACATGAAGCCAATACAAGAACTTAATATACAGTTAGAATTCCCTCAAACTATTGTAATTACTCACCACTACAACCCTGATGCTGATGCCGTGGGTTCCAGTTTAGCCTTAGGTCATTTCTTTCAAAAAAAAGGACATAAGGTTTATGTAATTTCTCCCAATTCCTTACCCGCATTTTTGCACTGGATGCCTGGCTCGTCGGATATCTTGATTTATGAAACTAATCCGGATAAATGTAATCAAGCTATTAATGAAGCTTCGATACTCTTTGCCTTAGATTATAATCATTTTTCACGAACAAAGTGTATGGAACAGTCACTGGCAGCATGTACTGCTATCAAAGTGATGATAGACCACCACTTGTTTCCGGATACATCGTTTGACTACGGAATAAGTTTGCCCGAAAAAAGTAGTACATGCGAAATGATCTATGACTACCTCTTGGCGATAAATGGAGAAGTTGATATTGACCAAAACATAGCCAAATGCCTCTATGCTGGCACAATGACCGACACCGGATCATTTAAATATTCGTCTACTAGCTCTTCGACACATCGTATGATAGCTCGATTAATGGATACAGGTATAGTGGCTTCTAAAATACATGAAGCTATTTTTGATAACTATGAAGAAAATCGCTTACGATTTTTGGGTCATGTACTTTCTGAAAAAATGATATTGTTTCCGGAGTTCCATGCTGCACTGATTCCTATTTGCAAGGAGGATTTAAATCGATATAATATTAATTCGGGCGACACAGAAGGTATTGTTAACTACCCTTTAAGTATGAGGAATATTATTTTTTCTACCTTTATCAGCGAAAGAGATAACGAGATAAGGATGTCATTTAGAAGCAAAGGAGAAATGAATGTTAATGAATTTGCTCGTAAATGGTTTTCTGGTGGCGGTCATGCCAATGCTGCCGGAGGCAAATCGATCCTTAGTCTCTCTGACACCATAGATTTATTCAAAAAGGCACTTAACGAAAACGAAAGTCAATTAAAAACATGTTACGAAGCTTCTTTATTGGTCTAACTATCATTTGTTGTTCGGCAGCTAGTCTTGGTGCTCAGCCGGGTATCAAACCGCCCACCCCTGCTCCACAGACACGACCACAAACTGCTCCTCCAACCAACAGACCTGCCAATACTCCTTCCTCAGCTCCTGCACTGACTTTCAAAAAACTCCCCTCGGGTATGCAGTATGCTTTTGTAATCGACAAACCCACAGGACGAAAACCCAAAGAGGGAGACTTGATACGAATACATATGCGCTCTATAGCAGTCAATGCTCAAATGATCATGTATGACTCCTATAATATCAACAAAGGGAAACCAGCTGAATTTACCATGTCATTGCCTGCCTTTAAAGGAGATGTGGTAGAAGCTATCGCACTCATGTCTGAGGGGGACTCTATCATCGCTGTTGCAAGTGCCGATGCGGTGTTTAAAAACAATCCAAATACCAAAAAACCTGATTTTATCAAATCCGGCGAGCAAATTGAATACCAAATTCGCCTTGTTTCTCTGAAAACAAAAGAGCAAGTACAGAAAGAACAACAAGAGAAAATGAATAAGCAGATCCAGGAACAATTGGCAAAACAACAAAAGGAACTTGCTCTACAAAAAGCGAAAGATGAAAAAGCCTTAAAACAATTTTTTACCAAAAAAGCGTTAAACCCAACTGCCACCGGAAGTGGTATGTATTATTCCATTCAGCAAGAAGGGAGTGGCGAAAAACCTCGGACGGGTTACAATGTAAAAATGAACTACACCGGCTATCTTCTCGATGACACTAAATTTGACTCCAATGTAGACACAGCCTTTAACCATACGACTCCTTTTGAATTCAAACTAGGAACGAATGCCGTTATCAAAGGATGGGATGAAGGGGTAGCCTTGCTCAATAAAGGCTCGAAAGCGACTTTTTACATCCCTTCTCACATGGCGTATGGTAGTATGGCTCGCCCGGGATCCGATGCCAACCCCAAAGGTATACCCGCCAATAGCTGCCTGGTATTCGAAGTAGAACTACTAGATTTTTCAGCACCTGTTAATGAAGATGCAGAAATTCAAAAATACCTAAGCGAAAAAAATATCAAAGCTACTAAAACAGCCTCCGGACTCTACTATGTGATTACTCAAACTTCGGATGGAGAACAAGCTCAAAATGACAAAAAAGTGTCGATGAACTATACCGGAATGCTGCTAGATGACACAAAATTTGACTCCAATACCGATCCTGCCTTTGGTCATGTCAGTCCTTTTGAATTTACGTTAGGTAAGGGTATGGTAATCAAAGGATGGGATGAAGGGGTAGCATTACTCAAAAAAGGAGAAAAAGCAACTTTTATCATCCCCTCTACTTTAGCTTATGGTGCTCAATCTATGCCTGGTAACGCTGCCAACCCCAAAGGAATTCCAGCTAACAGCATATTAGTATTCGACGTAGAGCTTACCGACATTAAAGACTAAATTTTTTTATTAACACTAATACTTTCACGAACAAAAACATGAAAAAAACAATCAAAACACTGTGCCTGGGCGCAGCGGCCTTCACCTCACTATTGAGCTGCCAAACAGGTGCCGGGAAAAAAGAAAAACTATCTAATGGTCTCGACTTCCAATTAATAAAAAATGAAAAAGGAGAAGATGCCAAAATTGGTGACATGATCAAAATGCATGTCACTACCGCTATACACGATAGCGTCATATTTTCTACTCATATGAATGGTGGCGAACCATTTGAATCTGAACTCAACCAACCTGCAGGTACAGGTGATATCATGTCCGGTATCGTCAAAATGTCGCAAGGTGACTCGGCTCACATGACTATTCCTATCGACTCACTGATTAAAGAAGGTCAAATGCCTCCTTTTGCTAAAAGTGGCGACATTGTCGAATATCGAATTAAAGTTATTTCTGTAAAGTCTAAAACAGATTACGAAAAAGAGCTAGCCGAGAAAAACAAAGCTCAAAATGAAGCAGATGAAAAACTCATTCAGGATTTTCTGAAAAAAAATAATATCACTGCCCAAAAAACAGCATCCGGACTTTACTATCAAATCGTAAAACCCGGCACCGGCAACAATGCTCAAGCAGGTATGATGGTAAAAATGAACTACACCGGAAAACTGCTCGACGGAACTACCTTCGACTCCAACGAAGACCCTAAATTCCAACACCCCGAACCTTTTGAATTTGCATTAGGTCAAGGTATGGTAATCAAAGGTTGGGACGAAGGAGTAGCTCTTCTCAATAAAGGAGCAAAAGCCATGTTTTATATTCCCTCTACCCTTGCCTATGGCGAAAGAGAAATGCCCGGCAATGAAATTAACCCTACCGGAATACCTGCCAATTCCGTGCTGGTGTTCAATGTAGAACTTCTTGATGCCAAAAATCCATAATCCATTCTCTAAAAAAAATACTATTTATGAAACACACTACCTTATTATCTATACTTACACTGACTCTATCAAGCGGATCAGCATGGGCACAACCCAAATTTACCAAACTGAAATCCAGCTTGGAATATGCCATCGTTAAAGATGCCCCTGGTACTAAAAAAGCAACCGAAGGCTCTAAAATAACGATGCATATTCGAACGGTACTCAACGACAGTACCCTGTTCGACTCCTATAAAATGAATAATGACGAACCGGTACCAGCCGAAATCACTAAACCTTCTTTCAATGGCGACTTGATGGAAGGATTAGCCCTATTGACCGAAGGTGACAGCGCTATCTTCAAATCTCCGGTTGATTCCATTTTCAAAAATGCAGCCTTACCTCCATTTGCCAAAACGGGTGATAAAATCTCATTCTTTGTGAAAATGGTATCGGTAAAAACAGCCGAAGAATTCAAAAAAGAGCAAGAACTCGAAGCTTCCAAACAAAACAAAATAGATGAAGCACTCATACAAGAATACCTCACCAAAAACAAAATCAAAGCAACTAAGACTGCCTCCGGTATGTATTACATAATCTCCCAACCCGGCAAAGGCGACAATGCAAAAGCCGGACAAGATGTAACCATGAACTACACCGGAAAACTACTCGATGGTACGATATTCGACTCTAATCTTCTTGAAGATTTTGGACATGTATCCCCCTTCACCTTCAAGCTAGGTAGTGGTCAAGTTATCCGTGGTTGGGACGAAGGCATAGCCCTTCTAAATGTGGGTGCAAAAGGCACGCTCATCATCCCATCTTCTATGGCCTATGGTAGCCGAGCTATGCCCGGAGGAGCCAAAAACCCTAAAGGAATACCTGCCAATAGCGTACTAGTGTTTGATGTAGAAATGGTCGAAGCCAAATAAATTCATCATCAATACATGCTATCAGATTTACCTCTGAACACAAAACACTGATTTCTATACTGCTTGCAGTATTCTTACGACAAGAGCCCGATAAATCGGGCTCTTGTCGTATATTTGTAATAAAGTAATCTATATGTACAAAAGTATATTTACACTGTTAGTTTGCATATTAGTCAACAGCTTCACTATCGCACAAACACTTCCTCCTAAGCAAGCCTATGCTCTCGACGTAAAGCAATTACACAGCGGACACAGCCTTACCGACCCTCTTTTCCATCCACATTGGCCGGGCATATACGTGAATCTTATAGGTCATGTGAATAATACCGCCTCTTGGCAACTCTTCGATGCCATGGTGGGCAAGTCCACCGCACCCGGATCTTCACTTATGTACCGATGGAATACTCCTATAGGGTTTGGCTCTCCCGATGCTCGACAGGATATCGCCAACTGGCAGCTACTTTGTATAACCGAAAGAGTTCCCCTACTATACGAAGGCGGCAGCAATCAACAGTGGTATCTCGATGGCATTCAAGAACAACGACAATATCTCTCTCAATTTGTAAACAATGCCTGGCTCAATGGTAATAATAATATGGGTACACCCACCTTATTATGGACCACATGGGTCAACATCGATGGCAGTAATGGCTCCTTCCGACAAATGCTCGATATACAAGGCGAAGAATGGGAACGCATGCAAGACTATGCCAATCAACATCGCCCTCCGGGAGCACCACCCGTCTACCTCATACCCGGGCACAAAATGATGGCCCGCCTATACGATGATATTCAAAATAATCTTGTACCCGATATCACCCATATATCACAACTCTTTTCAGACAATATTCATATCAACGAACTAGGTGCTTACGCCATGAGTATGATGCACTATGCTTGTCTTTTCAATACGTCACCTGTGGGTCAGCCACGCGACCTACTTCCCGGTGCGCCCGCTGGCACTCCCATCCCCTCTCAAGCGCTTGCCACCTATATGCAACAGATGGTGTGGGATATCGTCACCTCTTATCCTCGTACCGGTATTTATGGCAACTCATTAGGAATAAATTCACCTACAATAGATCAAACACTCATCGTTTACCCTTCACCCGCTCAGCACAAAATACAACTTCTACTACAAGGAAAAACACCCTCCAAGCCTTTTCCTTACAGCATTATCCACCCTACCAAAGGTATCATACACAAAGGTCTTGCCACTGAAATCGACATCTCACAGTTAGCCATTGGCTATTACTTTTTGCAAACACCCTATGGTCATAAAGGATTTTTGAAACAATAATATGTCGTTCATTTTTTCTAAAGTGCTACAGAATGGAGCTCATTCTGCTTCTTCCTACCTTATGCTCCTAACTCTCGCTCCCACACACAATACCCTTACAAGCGTTCTGGAAATTCTTCATTGAATTCAATTAAAATTATTTGAAAATCTTCTTTTAGGAGCTCATCTCACTTTCCTACCTCAGCCACATCGTGCTTTTCGCTGTATCTCTCTCTTCGCAAGCTACGAGAGAGGATGCCGCTGCAATCACGGCTACACCTCGAGGTCATTTTCATTGTTCGTCAAAGTCACTTGCTACTACTTCCTAGCTTCTGCTTTACAGCATATAAATTTTTTTACAATTTTTAATGTGCTACTGCCCCCGACGAGTAAAGAACCAAACCCAGAGCCCTAGCCCCGATTGCAGTAGATGCCCGCCCTCAGAAAGTATATCATATCAATCGTATTATGAAGGCGGGCAGTCACGTAAAGCGGGACCGAAGTTACATGACACTTAGAGCGTTGAGCTCCGCCAATTGCATCAAACAAAAGAGGCTATCCTATCGGACAGCCTCTTGTACCTATTTATGTATACTAAGAAAGCTATTCTTTGATCAGTCGACCAGAGTAGCGATAGCTTCCCTGACGAATTTCGACGATATACAAGCCTTGTTGTACTGCGTCTACCGGCAACTGGAAGCCGGCTTGCCCTTTGAATTGTTTGCCATAGTGGTGAGAGTAAATCTTACGACCAGTGATATCAAAAAGCTCAGCGCTAACTTCGCCATCGGTAGGAGCTACAAAATCGAGAGAAACCTGCTTGGTACTGGCAGGATTAGGATAGATGCCTAATTTGCCAAGAGGCTGTGTTTCTGAAAAAGTCAAATCACCAACAGAAGATGGTGTAGTAACGATATTAACGGTTTTGCAAGAGCGGAATCCTGTAGTATCGAATCCAGGACGTATAGCCCCATTGGCAAACATAAAGGCTACCACACAGTAGTTAACACCTGTCTGAGAGGTGCCGCCTGTGATATTGAGCGATTTATTGATCTGTATCGTATCGCCTACACCTTTTGTATAATTAGTACGGATAAAAACTTGTCCTTGCGGAGCAGAAGGATCTACATAAGCTATCGTATCTCCTGGAGATATAGTGGATGGACCTAAATTGGTGATAATGAATTTTTGATCGAAAGCTGTACCTTGCGTCAAGGTTTGACCATTGGTAGGCTCTGTAAGATTTACATTAAACGACCAAGTTTGTGCATTGGAAATCCATGCGGCGCTCATAAAAGCAAATAGAATAGAAATTTTTTTCATTGTTTTGTATTGTTTCAGCAAATGTAACAATCGGCATCGATACCTTAAAAAAATAACTAAGAAATTTTAAAGAAAAAATAACAACTCTAACACTGAGATTTTTAGACAAAAAGCAGAAAAAATAACGAAAATAAAAATATATGATATCTATTTGCGCCCCTAAAC
>DAIUCL010000140.1:0-7141 GCA_036846185.1 Chitinophagaceae bacterium | reverse complement strand
TTGCCTTATCTAGTTCTTTAACTAATGAAACATGATATACGAAAGGCGAATCGGTAGTTGCGTTTAATATATATTTATCTGATGTCTTTTTAATAAAGAATTTCTTGGCATTACTAAATTCATTACATAGAACATTAAAAAATAAAGCATGGTGAGTAGAAACTATAGATTTGATTTCATTTCCCTCAGTTTTTAGCATTTGAGCTAAATGGTGAGCGACTGAAATAGCATTGTGGTCATCCAATGAGGAAATTGGATCGTCAATATAGATGTATTTTACCCAATTATAGGCTTCTTGCTTGTCAATAGCTAGCTGAACGATTACAAGAAAAAAACACCAAATAAATAAGCGTTCCTCTCCTCTAGAAACCTTTATGAATTCATGCCTAACTGTTTCATTATCTCTTCTTTCTTCACGAATGAACCTAACATGCCAATCATTGTAGTCAATAAAAAAATCAAAATCTGAATACCGGCGTAGCAATGGTCTTATTCTGTTTTCCATTTCTAATTCAGGTAATCCATCAAAAAATTTGGAATCTCCATTTATTTTTAAAATACGATTTGTGTCATTTTTAAGATCATTGTCCCAATAAAATAAGTCTTCAGTAAAAGCATTAAAGTATAAAGTATCTCTCTCTATTACGGTATTTTCTTCATTAAAGACTTTTCCTGCATCACCAAAATCCTTTGATAACCTAGTTTTACCTGTTCCATTATAAGCAAAAAGTAAGTGTACTTTTTTGTTTTGATTGCGCAAGTGAGCAACAAAATCACCTAAAGTTGAAAATGAATAGTGTTCGATATCTGCCATACTCAATATTTAATTTTAGGAAATACTCTTTGTAATAATCCTTTTTTATGATTTTGTAGCTGCTCTATTTTTTGCGACTGAGCTGCTATCAATTCATCTAGGTTTGATAGACAAGATGCTATCATTTTTTGCTCATAAGGATTTCTGGGAATCAATAAGGTCGTTTCATGGATTATAGTATTTGAACTGTGACGAACAGTGGTACCCGAAGCTGTACTTTTTACCCGTCTATGAAAGTCACTTGTTAAAAAAAACTGAAATAGAAATTCTTTTTCCAGATTCGTTGTCACTTCAAGTTTAATGATTCGTTGATTTAGTAATACTTCTCCATCTTCATTTCTTAATAGAATCGGTTTACCCAAAAGCTCACAAGATGGGGTCAAGTCAGTCAGTAGTAATAATAAGTCGCCAGGTTTACATAAATACTTTGGGTTAAAATCTTCAATTGTATACTTCGTATATTCCTTTCTGAAATTTGCTCTTCCTTCTTTTGTGAAATTTTTAGGGGTAACGAGCTTTCTTCCTCTTTCTGAAAAAAACTCACTCTTAAAAGCATATCCAGAAGTAATTTCAAGATGTCTATCGAGCCTAGTCTCAGCCCACACCCCATCTTCATCAAACCCATTAAACCGATACTTAGGCACTTTCTCGCCTTCTTGCGGAAAAAGATTTTGCATCAAGCCTTTTTTGTAGTCTTTTAATAGCTCCAACTTTTGGCTGTGGGCGGCAATTACTTCATCTAAAGAGGAAAGACAGGATGCAATTTTTTGTTGTTCCTTCTTTTGTTCGTCGGGAGGAAGAAGAATTTTCAATTTAGAAATAATTTCTTGCGATATATTAGGTATCGCACCTGCTCCGACATTATTTCTAATTTGATTTTGAGTGTTCTGATGTGAAATCGTAAATGCTAAAAATCGATCGTGAATAGCTCTTGGTTTGAGTACGACAATTTGTGGATTAACAGTAGCCTTCTCAGGAAGTTTATCAACATAGGCAGTCTTCCCAACTGATGCTGTCTTTACTAAGACAGTTTGTCCTTCTTTAAGTTGTATCTCTGGAGACTCTTCATATTTATCCCAAGAAATGTATGTACATTTTTCAAAATTCAATTGACCATTTTCATGGAAGTTCGATGGACTTAAAGTTATTGCGCCTTTTCCTTTGTCAACAATGTCCTCGATTGTATAACCTCTATACCCAATTCGTCCTTTTATTTCAGCGACTGAACCCAAAACAGATTCTTTCCATTCCTCATCATTCTTAAACTCAGGGAAACGCAATTCAGGTATCAATTTATCTTTACTCATAAGCGGCTAATCCTGATATTTCACGCCCGTGGGCAAGTTTTTTTAATTGGGGTACTAAGTCTGCCATCAATGCCAATTCTTTTACCCTTCGTTCTTTCCAACTCAATTCCAATTGCTCAAGTAAGTCGGTTAGTTTTTCACCATCAAAAATCATTCGACTCAGTATGTTTTCTATAAAATTTTTCAAATCAGCTGTCTGCAAGCCATGCTTATCTGCAATGGAAGCCAGTTCGTCATTGTATTTGTCATCTTTAAAGTTTTCGTAGCCTTTGCGAAGGGTTTCTACATCTTTCCCTTTGTTCCAATCTAAACTGTTGATGTACTCTGTTAAATATTCCTGCTCATCCATCAGGTTAGCATTACTACTCAACAAACTAATTACCTGTGCTTTGCTCATTTTTTGTTTAGCGGGATTCTTTTGCGTACTGTCTGAAATCAGATTCATTATGTAGTCGTAATCAATAACCGCAGAAGCGAACAACACAAATTCAAAATCCAATTGTTGAATTTCAGGCGGTGTATCATCTCCTCTTTTTTGTTGAATTTCTTTTAGTTGCTTGGCTGTTTCTATATAAGAACTTCTAAACTCTTGCAAGGTCTCCGTTGGTAAGATTTCTTCAATCGTTGCTTTTTGTTCTTCTGTGATATCTGTGTATTGATCAAGTTGTGTTTTTAAGCGTTGTACTTCTTTGAAATTTTTTATAAAGCTAATTCTAGCTGCATCACCTTTCAGGTTGTACACTTCGTGTGGTTCGTTTACCAAATTGTATTCTTGCATAAATACGCCTAAAGCTTCTACTGCTTTTTTGAATTTATCAATCACAACAGGTGCTGGGTCAATCAACCAAATTTCTTTGGCTTGTCCCTTATCGTCACCTGAGAATAAAGCAATAGCTTGATTTACGGATTCCTGCTGCGAACGGAAATCTAAAATATTGCCATACGGTTTGGTATCGTTTAGTACTCGATTGGTTCGAGAAAAAGCCTGAATCAATCCGTGGTATTTCAGGTTTTTGTCTACATACAAGGTGTTCAAATATTTACTATCAAAACCTGTGAGCAACATATCTACTACTATGGTAATATCAATCTTATTTTTATGGGGATATTCTTTGTTGCTGTATTTCTGGTCTTTTATGCGCCTTTGTAGATCTTGGTAATATAGATCAAAAAGATTTATCTCGTGGTTGGTTCCGTATTGTCTGTTGTAATCAAGAATAATGTCTTTAAGTGCCTCTTTCTTTTCTTCGGGATTTTGTTTATTATCCTCTTTTTCTTGTGTTAAATCTTCCTGAATTTGCTGAATGTCGGTATTGCCTTCGGCTGGTGGAGAAAACACACAAGCTATGTTTAAAGGCACATAGTCGACATTCTCGTCTTGTTTCTTTTTTTGTATTTCTTTGAAAAGGTTATAGTATTCAATCGCGTTATTGATAGAGGCCGTTGCCAATATGGAATTGAATCGTCTTGAATTGGTAGCAGCATCGTGTTTTTCTAAAATAGCTTCCACTACTGCCTGTTGGGCAATCGCTTCTCCTGGTTTTGGGTTTTGGGTTCCCTTTCCCTTAAAATAATCTATATGAAAACGTAATACATTTTTATCCTCAATAGCATGAGTAATGGTATAAGCATGTAGTTGTTTTTCGAAGATTTCTTGTGTGGTTTTGTAAGATGCATATTCACCTTCTCTAATACTGTACGACGCATTTTTTTCAAATATTGGTGTTCCTGTAAAACCAAATAATTGAGCATTTGGAAAAAACTCTTTTATAGCTTTATGATTTTCCCCAAATTGTGAACGGTGGCACTCATCAAAAATAAAAACCATCCGTTTATTACGAAGTGATTCTAATCGTTCTTTATAGTTCTTTTTGCTTGTACTATCCAAAGCTAATCCCAACTTCTGAATTGTAGTTACAATTACCTTATCGGCGTAGTCATTGGAGAGTAAACGTTTTACTAATGTTTCGGTATTCGTATTTTCTTCCACACTTCCTTCCTGAAATTTATTGAACTCCTCACGAGTTTGCCGGTCAAGGTCTTTACGATCAACTACAAATAAACATTTTTCTATGTCAGGATTGTCTTTTAGCAGCGTGGAAGTTTTAAAAGAAGTCAAGGTTTTTCCACTTCCTGTCGTATGCCAAATGTAGCCGTTACCTCTGTTTTGTTGAATACAATCTACAATTGCTTTCACAGCATAAATCTGATAGGGTCGCATTATAAGTAACTTCTGTTCACTCTCCACAAGTACCATATACTTGCTTATCATGCTACCAAGTATACATTTAGTCAGGAACTTTTCTGTAAACAGTTCAAGTTGTGTTATTTTCTTGTTGCTTTCGTCTGCTAATTGATAAACGGGTAAGAACTGTTCGTCTGCATTAAAAGCAAAATGCTGATTCTTGTTATTTGCAAAATAGTAGGTGTTGTTTCTGTTACTAACAATAAACAACTGTATATAACAAAGCAAAGAATTTCCATAACCATTGCCTGCTTCATTTTTGTAGTCGACAATCTGCTGCATTGCCTTTCGGGGTGAAATATCTACTTTCTTCAACTCTATTTGCACAACAGGTAAACCGTTAATCAATAAAATGATATCGTAGCGTTGATGACTATTTTCTGTATTAATGCGTAATTGGCTGATTACTTCAAAATCATTTTTACACCAGTCTTTATTATTTACCAAAGTGTAATGTAAAGGGGTTCCGTCTTCACGTTGGAAGTATTGTCTCTCCCTCAATAATTTAGAAGCTTTGAACACATCCGGTTCAATAATTTCTTCCCTAAGCCTCAAAAACTCGTTATCAGACAAGCGTACACGATTAAGTACTTCAAACTTTGCTTTGAAGTTTTGCTCAAGCGTTCTCCTATCCACTATGTCAGGACGATGCGTGTATTTAAGCCCTTTCAATTGCTCAATGAGATTTTCTTCTATTTGATTCTCTTTACTCATTATTTTTCTTTCAATAAATCTTTGGCGTTAATGTCTAGAATTTTTGCGATACGATACAAATCTTCAATACTCGGTTGTCTCACATTTCGAGCATACTCATTAATAGTGTTGTAGCTTTTATCCAGCTGCTTAGCTAGCCAAGTTTGTGAGATTCCCTTCTCTTTTAAAACTTCTTTAATTCGATTCATTGAGCCTAATGAATTTTTTAACAGGCTAAAGATAGTAGAATTACACTGCCCAATAGTGTAAAAACTCACAATTGTGGCATTTCTGGGGATATGATAAAATTAAGCATTCAGTACCAAAGCAGGCTTTATTTGTCAATTAAAAAAATAGCAAATCAGAACTATTAAAATAGATACCAATATTATCGCCTAATAAGCTTAATATATATTATTTTCTCTTGTCCATTCTTTGTTGTCGAAACTTGAAAAAATTACTGCATCAAGAACACAAGGATAAACTTCTGCTTTATCACAAAGAATTTGAATGCCATCAGATACAAAATGATAATAGTATTTGTCTTGAAGTGCAGTTGATTTCAATCTGACAGGAAAACCAAATCTATTTAGCCAATCTATTATTCTTGAGTCAATCGGTATTTCATACTTTGTGAGACCTAAAGCCTGTAAAAAATTTCTAGATTGCTTGGGTCCGAAACCGATTAGTGTATCGTTTAAGTTGTCCGCAATAATTCTTTCAGCTTCTTTTGTTGATATCTCTTTTAAATTTTCAAAAGTCTCTAATAGCGCCCAATTAGTATCTATTAATTTATTATAATTAGTTACGAAATAATTAGATATTTTATTTACAAATCGATTAAGCCCATTTGCTCTTAATGTTGTCTGTAAAAAACTCTCAACATCACTTTCTGCAGAAATTATTTCATCTGAAAGAGGAAAGGGATGCTGTCTTAAAAAAGTAGCGACTACCGAATTAGGTCCAGAACGTTGTTGTGAGGTTAGCAAACACATGATGAGACATTTTAAAGTGGAGTTTTTATCAATCAAAATGCTGTCTTGATGTATATTTTTAGAAATTCGGTATTCGACAAATGCATTTTTACCTTGATCAACAACTTTTTTTATTTTATTTATATCTTCAACAGTTATATCCCAAATTATTTTCATTGAGCTAAAATTTTATTTATTTACAGTTGCGGATATATTTTGATGATTTTGATTCTTTGAAAATTGTTAGCCCAAAACAGTTAATAAATTTATAACAAAAGTTACGCATAGATTGAACTACGTAAGGCTATCAATATGATGTGACTACTGGCGAGTAGTCAACAAAAGGTTGAGAATATATTCGTCGCCCCGATGAATTGCCAATGCAATGTTAGCTGTTGGCTTTCCGTTTTTCATCTGTTTTTAATGGTTCGATTTCATTGAGGTAGTGTTGCTGCAAGTGGAATATTTTATAACGTACAGCCCGGAACCGCTGCCCAATTAAAAAAACTGAAGTTGAAGTTAAGAACAAAAAGCTAAATAGATATTCGAATGCCGGAACTAAAGCATAGAGATGCAAACAGCCGAAGCTACAACGTCCAGCCCCACTTGCAGCAATATCAATGTTGTACGTTGTTTTTTCTCGTGATGATTTAGACTGGTTGTATTAATAATCATTACCTCCGTGTCCACCACCATTGTCATCACCATCATTATCACCTACACCACAAACTGCGATTTCATTTTTGTCGCCAATAGATGAATTAAAGTTTAATACCCATAATTCATTTGTTATGCGAAAATTATTTTTTAGGTCTAACAGTTCAGTTTTTGTTGTCGCTTTTTTGTGAGGCACTATGTGCCCTATATAAGAAATACAATCTTTTTTGTAAAGTTGTGAATTACTTAAATGAAAATGCCATACTGTGTCAATAGATTTAGTTGGTACAGCTTTTAGGGTGGGATATTTCTTTATTAAAAAAAAGAATTTCTCATACTCGGTTATCAATAGTTCAGTATTTCCCAAGCCAGACTTTTTTAATCTTTGTCTAAGCTCCGAAAAATTAGGAGTATTAAAAATTTGAGATGTCATAAAGTAATATTGTCTATG
>DAIUCL010000139.1:0-7176 GCA_036846185.1 Chitinophagaceae bacterium | reverse complement strand
ATGATCATCTCTGCTTTATCTGTAGACGCACAAAGAAAAAGAACACGCACTGCTACCTCTCAAGGTAATGTGGTAGTAAGATTGGGAATGGGTATTAATCACGACAAAAGAGATCCGGATTTAGATCCAGTTTACCGTGAAACCTCTATCAACTTTACACCTTCTGTAGGTTATATGGTGGTAGACAATTTAGAGTTAGGGGTTAATCTTAGTGTAGCTAACACAAGCTATGAAGATGTAATGACTCAGTCTCCTATCCTTACAAAAACTACTGGTGATGCTACAGATGTAGGATTCGGTGTTTATGTAATGAAATATTTCCCACTCAACAATTGGTTTGCTTTGACTACTACTGCTGACTTGGGTCTTTCTACCGGTACTTACAATACGAATAGCATTGTAGGCTCTGTTACTACTCCTGTACAAGCTATGACTGGTAATCGTAACGGTGTAGGTGGTGCAATCAACTTTGGTTTTGCTTTCACTCCTTACAATGCGTTTTCTCTTCAAGCTAATGTTGCCGGTTTTGGTGTACATTCTATGAAAAATGATCCTGATGGAGTAAACAATACAACTACTCACACTTCTGTAGGTTTGAACGCATGGCGTCAAGTGTACAACTTGTCTGCTGTATGGTACTTCGGTCGTGGTCTTTGGAAAAAATAATTTCTTATATACTAATTATAAAAATCCCGCCTGCTGGCGGGATTTTTTTTAGCTTTGCATATCGCAACAATGAACGAAACGTTATTCTTCAAGTGCGTCCTCGTGATAGGACTCAACCTGTTATGTTTTGCAGCAACAGCTCAGCGGCAATATACCATTCAAAAGGTGGCTAATAATAGTATTAAAGTCGATGGTTATGATCTGGAAGAAGAGTGGACTCTCGCGGAGACTCAAAGTGACTTTGTGCAGACAGTACCAGAACCGGGTAAGCTTTCGAGGTATAAAACAGAGATAAAGCTTGCCTATTCGAACCAATCTTTGTACGTTTTTGCACGGATGTATCAGGCGGCCCATGAGCAACTCCGACAAATGACTGCCAGGGATGCACTCAATAGATCGAATGCCGATGTCATCGGTATCTTTTTAGACCCCTACAATGATAAGCAGAATGGTTTTGTATTTAAAGTGTCTTCGGCGGGTGTGCAGCAAGATGAACGCAGTAGCAATGGTAATGAAGGCGGCGATATTGGCTGGGATGCAGTATGGCATTCGCATACCCAATACAATGATAGCTGCTGGACTGTAGAAATGGAAGTTCCTTTCAGTATGCTACGATTTCCGAATGTGGATAATCAGCGATGGGGGCTTAATATTTTTCGCTCTGTACGATTCAAAAATGAAAGCTCTTATTGGAATGAGGTGAACCCACAGCAAGCGGGTTTTCTGGCTCAAAGTGGCGTGCTGCAAGGGATACAGAAAATGACCCCGCCCGCCAGGCTATTCCTTTTCCCTTATTTGTCTGCGGGTTATCTTCGGCAGCCAGATAGGAATACGAATGACTACAAAGGACGAATGTTGCGCAGTGGTGGTATGGATTTGAAATATGGTATCAATGAATCCTTCACGCTCGATATGACTCTGATACCGGACTTCTCGCAGGTGATATCGGATAATATCATTCGCAACTTGTCGCCATTCGAGCAGCAGCTAACGGAGAATAGACCTTTCTTTACGGAAGGTACGGAGCTGTTCAACAAATCGGGTACCTTTTATTCACGCCGAATCGGTGAGAGACCCTCTGCTTACTACACAGTGCAAGCTAAGTATTCGGATACCGCTACTTATCGCATAGACCGAAATCCTAATGTTACTCCATTGCTTAATGCGTTCAAGTTGTCAGGTCGAAGCGATAATAATCTGGGTATTGGTGTTTTTAACTCTCTTTCGGCTCCTGTATTTGCAGATATTACCAATGTGAAAACCGGTGAAAAAATTCGGGAACAAAGTGAATTTTTGAAAAATTATAATGTGTTTGTCTTAGACAGACCTTTCAAACATCAGTCTTTTCTGAATTTAACGAATACCAATGTGCTGATTCCTGCTCAGCAGCAAGTAGCTAATGTAGCAGCCCTTCGATGGGTACAGTTTGATAAAACCCAAACCTACAGAACTACACTGCAAGTGCGCAATAGTACCCGCTTCAGAGATAGTGCACGAATCGGACATTACTTGATGGGGGAGTTTGCCAAGGTGTCGGGCAGAGTAGGTTTTGTAATCAATACTATTGCATGGACGCCCACGTATAATCAGCAGGATATGGGTTTGCAGTTTGATTATAATCATAGCGAACAAAATATCGTATTGAGCTATAATGAGAATAAACCAAAAACTCGTTTTATTCAATTATATAGAATAAGTAATACACACCGATTTTCGCAAAATATTCAACCGTATGCGTTTAAATCATACCAAAGCAATCTTTCCTATTTTATTTTATTCAAAAACTGGTGGGATGTGACTTTTGAAATTGACACACGCCCTTTTCAGCCGGTAGACTTCTATCAACTCCGACGATGGAACAAACGCTTATATGTGTATCCCTATTTCTATACAGGGATCAATGGTAGCTCAGATAGTCGCAAAAAAATATTTTGGGCATACAGCTTAGGACATGGTGTGAGTAATGAAAAAGGTGCAGTATATACGTTTGTTTCCCAAAGTCTTCGCAAAATGTTTGGTAGCAAATGGGAGGTGACGGTAGGTGGTAGTGGTACTTTTGATAATAATAATATCGGCTATTCGTATTTTGATGCTACTATTCAAGAACCTATTGTGGCTCGCAGGTATGTTAGAGAGTATAGTGGTGATATCAGCCTCAAATGGAATATTAATCCGGATATGAATCTTACGGGGCGATTCAGGCATTATAATGCTCGTATTGATAATCGCTCTTTTCATAGAACCGATGCACTAGGAGCATGGCGTGAATTGGAAGTGTTTACGAATGTTCAGTCAAACGAAAATTATAACTTACAGAATATCGATGTTTTTTTTAATTGGATGTTTCGACCGGGTAGTCGTATTGTGCTAAGTTATAAACAATGGCTCAATGATGCGTATATACTCAATGAACAATTGGGTAATAGCTACATGCGTAATGTTTTTCAAATCATACGTGCTCCCAAATCATTTGAATGTAATGCACGGGTCATCTTCTTTTTGGATTACAACAAGATAAAGTTATGGAATAAAAAAGGAGGGTATAATACCCTTACTAGCAACATCCTAAATACTACCCGGCATACTCGCTCTGCGTGAGGGATAGTAACGGAAAGCCCACAGCGACGAGGTACGAGGCGCGAGGACTTGCAGTGGATAGCCCGACCTCACTGCGCCATATACCCTGCGAGGCACGAGCAAGGATAGAGGGGGCAGTGAGGGCACGCCCAAGTAGCTTAATTGAGGAAGGATAGCTTGCGAGTAATTGGGATAATTCAGCTGCTTTGATTTTAAAATATCAATAATTGTCGTACCTTTCGACCCAAATTCATGTAGATGAAGAGAAAAGTATGGTATGTAATGCTGAGTGTGCTGGTCGCTTCGGTGTCGGCACAGGCTCAGTTGCGTTTGGGGCCAATAGGTGGGCTCAATTATAATCGTCAGGTGTTCAAGTCAAACGCGAATAGATACGAAGGTGTGTTTACGAGTCGGATGGGAGTGAATGCCGGTGTGCTATCTGATCTGGTTATTAACAGACGGATTAGCTTGCAGTCCGAATTGCTTTTTACGCAACGCGATGGGTATTACAAAAATGATCGCCCTGTGGTGAATGAAGAGTTTCGTAGTGACCTTAGCTATGTTTCTTTGCCTGCGTGCCTTACCTACAAGATTGATGTGAATAAAGCTTATCTGATACTAGGTGCCGGGCCATATGCTGCAAAGTTGATTCACTCCTCTCACTCATTTCATAGCAATGGACGCAATGTATCCAATGGTCAATTACGTGTGGGTACCAATTATGAAACGGATCAGATCAAGCCTTGGGATTTTGGGGTGAAACTCAAAGCAGGATTTGAACTCAAAAAGGGAATGTACATGGTCGCTTTCTATGACATCGGCGCTTACGACATTAATCCTCAAATGGTGGTAACTCGCAATAAAACCTTCGGGGTACAATGGGCTTTTATCTTCAGTACAACCGAAGAAGATCGATACAATAGATTTGAAAACTTCTACGAATATTAATTAAATATAACTTTGATAGAGTGGACTCCCTTCATCAGGGAGTTTTTTTTATCCTATTACTCTTAGGTGTCCAATTTTAATTGTTACTTTGCTTACTGAATCAAATATACTATGGCAAAACAGTTGATAGAATGTGTACCCAACTTCAGCGAAGGGGTGAACCGAAATATAATAGACGCTATCTGTAGCGAAATAGAAAGTGTAGAGGGTGTCAAACTCCTAGATGTAGATCCAGGCAAAGCCACGAATCGCACCGTAGTTACATTCGTAGGCGAGCCACAAGCGGTTGTAGATGCTGCCTTCTTGGCTATCCAAAAAGCAGCAGAGCTGATCGATATGCGTCAACACACAGGCGAGCATCCACGTATGGGAGCAACCGATGTATGCCCACTGATACCTATCTCGGGTATCAGTATGGAAGAGACTGCTGCCTATGCTCATCAGCTGGGACAAAGAGTCGGTCAGGAGCTGGGGATACCCGTATATATGTACGAGAATGCAGCTGCCAACGAACAACGCAAAAACCTGGCAACTATCAGAGCCGGTGAATACGAAGGATTCCGAGAAAAAATAACTCGCCCCGAATGGAAGCCCGATTATGGCGAAGCGATATATAATGAGCGTAGTGGTGCCACCGTAATCGGAGCTCGCGACTTTTTGGTAGCTTACAATGTCAATCTCAATACCACTTCCACTCGCAGAGCCAACAGTGTAGCCTTTGACCTTCGCGAAAATGGAAGAGTGAAAGAAGTGGATGGCAAAAAAGTATTCGACGAACAAGGCCAAGAAATAAGAGAGCCAGGCTTGCTCAAATCGGTGAAGGCGATAGGTTGGTATATAGAAGAATATGGCATAGCGCAGATATCTATGAATCTGACCAATACCAGTATAACACCCTTGCATATTGCTTTTGATACCGCTGTAGAGCGAGCACATGCCAGAGGATTGCGTGTCACCGGAAGCGAACTGGTAGGATTAGTACCACTGCAAAGTATGCTCGATGCAGGCCGTTATTTTCTCACCAAGCAGCGACGAAGTACGGGAGTGTCCGAATCTGAATTGATACGCATTGCCATCAAAAGTTTGGGACTCGACGAACTGGCCCCTTTCGACCCAAAGAAAAAAATTATAGAATATCTCATAGCAGACGAGCAAAGTAAGAAACTCGTGGACATGAACTTAGTTCAATTTGCCAACGAAACAGCCTCAGAAAGTCCTGCACCCGGAGGGGGCAGCATCAGTGCTTATGTGGCATCGCTGGGTGCATCGCTGGGTACTATGGTTGCCAATCTGAGTAGTCACAAAAAGGGCTGGGATGATCGATGGGAATTTTTCAGCGAATATGCCGAAAAAGGTCAAAAAATAAAAGATTCCTTATTGCACCTGGTCGATGAAGATACCAGTGCCTTTAATCGAATTATGACTGCATTTACTTTGCCAAAGTCGACCGATGATGAAAAAGCAACACGCTCCCAAGCAATACAAGACGCTACACTCTATGCGACGATGATTCCTCTCAAAACCATGCTAACCGCCTATCAGGCATTTGATGTGATAGAAGCGATGATAGAACACGGCAACCCTAATAGTATAACCGATGCAGCAGTAGGAGCCCTCTGTGTTCGCTCTGCTATCTATGGAGCTTACCTCAATGTCAAAATCAATGCAAGCGGACTGAAAGATAAGGATAAAGCAGAAAAACTCACCACTCAGGCAACAGCTTTGCTTCACAATACAGTAGAAAAAGAACGACAATTACTGGAATTGACAGAGTCCAAAATGTAAATTACCGACTACCTAAAGCTCTTACCATCATAAGTACTCAGCTTAGGGTCAAAAAGAAAGTAAGTGTAGATACAATAATCAGGGCGGCAGACACGCTTTCCGTTGCAAGGCGCCACTTCGCGCTACCCCTGCTGCATGGTCGTGGAGGTGGTTTCGTGCCTACACCCCCTCCACTCCCTGCATCAGGGGGAGCGCGCCGCGTCGGCTTTCCACTGCAATCGTTGCCGCAGGAGTGGTTGCATAGTTAGGATACAAATCATATATTATGAAATGTGATTTGAATCTGTAACGGAAGAAGAAATTCAATATAGGTATACGAATAGTTTAGTTTGTGGACTTATGAATTTTATAGGCAAGCGAATGATTAATAATAAACAACTAATTGTAATAGTAAAAGAGATAACTTAGAATCAACTTCATCAGTTAAAATAAGAAGTAAAAATAGAGAGGTGGAAAACTCAACTCAAATAAACACGAATTAATGTGAAAAGCTCGCTGCTATGTCCAGAGCTTCATTCTTAAATTTTGGTGTATATACTATTACATTATAAAAGTGGGTGTCATTGTTTTTGTCGAGTAAAACCTGAATAATGAGATTCATGCTGCCTTTAGTTACATCGACATAATAACTCTCATAGCTATTTAAATTTAGCGATCGAATAGTACCAATTTCAGATATAGAATATCCAAGCTCCAAACATAAATCTCTGAGAGAATTATGTAAGTTTTCAGATGTCAAGGCATTGTTTTTCCAAGGTATAATTGATAGATTTAGGTTGTCATTAGGTAGTTTGGCAACAAACTCTTCTGCTGTTTCTTTTTCAACCATAAAATTAATTGGGGCATTAAATGTCATGCCATAATTATCCCAATTGAATCTAATAGTATTTTGGGAATACGTATAAAAAGATGTAAACAACATCACTGATAGTAATATAATAAGTTTGTTCATAAACAATTGATTTTCAGCAAATGTAAGACAAAT
The DNA here is from genome assembly GCA_036846185.1 of Chitinophagaceae bacterium. Classification (GTDB taxonomy): domain Bacteria; phylum Bacteroidota; class Bacteroidia; order Chitinophagales; family Chitinophagaceae; genus OLB11. Next base: position 215 of record DAIUCL010000139.1, on the reverse strand, counting down.
AGTACAATGTTGCAATATAGATATTATTAGGATAATTAGAATCAATGTAGGATTTACATTAGTCTGTTATCGAATTTTTTATTTTCTTTGGAGTTTACTTTAGCCCATTGTTAAAAATAGTTAAATATAAATTGCAATTAAATTCATACACATGAGGATTATCCAGAGTGAAAATGGAGCAAAGAAAATACAACTTTATATAACCTAGATATTGT
>DAIUCL010000138.1:0-7210 GCA_036846185.1 Chitinophagaceae bacterium | reverse complement strand
TAGACCAAACCCAACAAACAAGCCTATTTGGACCTTAGATTGCTCAATGTGGGCTGTGTTTCAAAACACAGGTTTTTTTTATTCTCCAAAAAGCCGTGTACAGTAGCTTTCAGATTAATTCTTGAAAAAAATAATCAGTACTTCCAATATAGACAATTTTAATATCCTCTACCCTCTTTGCCTTGCATATAATTCATAAATGCTCTATTTACTACAGCATTGCCACCCGGTGTAGGATAATCGCCACTAAAATACCAGTCTCCTTTATTGTGCGGACAGGCACTGTGCAAGCCACCAAGCGTTTGATAAATAACCTCGACTTTAGCATTTACATCATCGGCACATAACATCTGAGCAATTTTATTGCTTATTTCCTCTTCGGTATATGGAGCATAAATCGCCTTTACAAAGTTTTCTGTATGAAGCAAATTTTGTTGTTCAGCCTGTAAACACTTGGTGTAAGTTTCAGTAAGTATATGACTCTTTCCCTGTTCACGTATAAGATTTACCGCTGCCTGAAATGCTATAAAATCTCCCATTTTGCTCATATCAATACCATAGCAATCCGGGTATCTTATTTGGGGTGCACTGGATACAATGATGATTGTCACTGGTCCTAGTCTATCCAACATACGGATAATACTTTCTTTTAGCGTTGTACCACGCACTATAGAGTCATCAATAACCACGAGAGAGTCAACACCGGGTCTTACGGTACCATAAGTTACATCGTATACATGTTGCACCATTTCATTTCGAGCACCTTCTTCAGTAATGAAAGTGCGCATTTTCACATCTTTGATTGCAATCTTTTCTATACGGACTCTTCGCTCTACCATTTCACGAAGTTTGTCTTCATCAAAATTTTTATCCCAGCTTAGAATACGTTTTATTTTAATTTCATTCAGATAGGCTTCTGCACCTTTAATTAGGCCATAGAAAGCAGTTTCGGCCGTATTGGGGATAAAAGAGAAAATGGTGTTTCGCAAATCATAATTAATTGCTTTGAGAACTTTTTCAGACAAATTTCTTCCTAGCTGTTTTCGTTCTTTATAAATATCCTCGTCGCTACCTCGGGAGAAATAGATACGCTCAAATGAGCAAGCTTTGGAAACTTCAGGTTCAAGTATTTTTTCTATACTGTAATTACCGTCAGCCTTAATAATAATGGCATGACCTGCAGGTAATTCATGAATATTTTTTGAATCAGATTTAAAGGCAGTCATCAAGACGGGTCTTTCGGAGGCAACCGATATGATTTCGTCATCGATATAGTAGTAAGCAGGTCTTATACCCCATTTGTCGCGAATCACAAAGGCATCACCATTACCACAAATTCCTTCTGCTACAAATCCACCATCAAAACGAGACGTTGCTTTACGAAGAATGTCAGTCCAGCTGATAGAGTCACTATGCTGATCAACCTCTTCACATAAAAAATGATAGATTACTTCCATCATAGCCGCCAAGTCAGAGTCCATTTGTTGTGCGATGGGTTCTTGTTCTTGCACAAATTGGAAAAGCTCTTTAGTATTGACAAGATTAAAGTTACCGGCCAGGCATAAATTTTTGACCGGATTGATATCAGATTTTAAAAAGGGATGACAATATTCAATATTATTACGACCTTGGGTACCATAGCGCAAGTGTCCCATCATCACCTCGCCCATAAAGCTTAGATAGCCTTTGAGTAATTCGGGATGTTGTCGAATCGTTGGTTGAAGTTTTTCGGCTTCGTCTATTTCTTTTTGTACTTGCTTAAAAATGTCGGCTATACTTTGCTGCACATTGCTACGGATACGCTTCATAAAGGGTAGTCCTTGTTGCATACCAAGCTTTACGGTAGCAATACCCGCTCCATCCTGTCCTCTATTATGCTGCTTCTCCATCAAAAGATAAAGCTTGTTGATTCCATAAAAGGCAGAACCATAAGTTTGGTGATAATAAGCGATGGGTTTGCGTAACCTTAAAAGTGCAATTCCACATTCGTGGCGTATAGAGTCTGACATAGTGAATTCTGCAAAAATAAGAAAGGAAAGTGGATATCTATCCATACTTTCCTTTCTTAGCAAATGATATACAATAGAGGTATATCGGTCGATAATTATCCGCTACGAATTATGCTTGTGCATAGCTTTCTGTTGGCTCACATGTGCATACTAGATTTCGATCGCCGTGGGTATTATTGACACGACTTACTGTGGGCCAAAATTTATTGTCTTTGACCCAAGGCAACGCAAAGGCAGCTTGCTGTCTGGTATATGGTCTATTCCATTCGTCTGCACAAATCACTGCTTGAGTGTGAGGAGCATGTTTTAGCACATTGTTTTTGGCATCTACTTGACCAGTCACTACTGCTTCGATTTCGCTACGTATTTGTAATAATGCATCGCAGAAGCGATCCAATTCTGCTTTATCCTCGCTTTCGGTAGGTTCTATCATGAGGGTACCGGCCACAGGGAATGACAAAGTAGGGGCATGGAAGCCAAAATCCATAAGACGTTTGGCTACATCTTCTGCTTCTATACCTGCTGCTTTAAAGGGACGCAGGTCTACAATAAATTCATGAGCGCAAGTACCATTTTCAGCAGTGTATAGTATTTTGTATTCTTTTTCAAGACGAGCCTTCATATAGTTAGCATTTAATATGGCATACTCGGTAGATTTGCGTAAACCTACTGCACCAAGCATTTTTATATATCCATAAGAGATGAGCAGTATACTGGCACTTCCATAGGGAGCCGAACTCACAGCGTGGATCGGTTGGTCGCCACCAGTAGCGTGGATAGTATGAGAGGGTAAGAAGGGAGCCAATTGTGATTTGACACAGATAGGTCCCATGCCGGGTCCACCACCACCATGAGGTATAGCAAAGGTTTTGTGAAGATTAAGATGGCATACATCAGCTCCTATATAACCGGGGCTAGTGAGCCCAACCTGCGCATTCATGTTAGCTCCATCCATGTATACCTGACCACCATGTTCGTGTATCAAACTACAAATGTCCATGATCGTCTCTTCAAATACACCATGGGTAGACGGGTAAGTAACCATGAGTCCGGCTAAATTTGCACTGTGTTGCTCTACTTTTGCTTTCATATCGTTCATATCGATATTACCTTTTTCATCACAAGCAACAATGACAATTTTGAATCCGCACATTGCCGCGCTGGCAGGATTAGTACCATGGGCTGAGATTGGAATAATTATGACATTACGATGATGGTCGCCACGACTCTCATGATAAGCTTTTATTACCAACAAACCCGTATATTCACCTTGGGCACCAGAGTTGGGTTGCAAGCTACAGGCATCAAATCCGGTTACTTCGCAAAGATCTTTTTCTAGTTGGGCTAATAATTCTTGATAGCCTTTCCACTGATGTTTGGGTGCAAAAGGGTGTAGGCTTCCCCAGTGTGGATCAGTGACGGGAATCATTTCAGACGCTGCATTCAGCTTCATCGTACAGCTACCCAATGATATCATAGAGCGGTTAAGAGCCAGATCTTTATCTTCTAATGATTTAAGATAACGCATCATTTTGCTTTCGCTGTGATGAGAATTAAATACCGGATGTGTTAGATACTCTGAGGTACGAGTTGCAAAATCTGGAATATTTGTTAGACTTTGAGCAGCAGTTTGGAGCTGAACACCCAGTACCTTGGCTATAGCTTCAACATCATCCGGTCGGGTTGTTTCGTCGAAAGAGATGCCAATATGCCCATCTCCAAATGAACGTACATTGTAACCATTAGATTCAAGAGAACTGATAGTGGCTTTCTCGTCAGCCACTTTTATTTTAAGTGTGTCAAAGTAATGAGTATAAACATTGGCATTACCGAGTGCATCCGCCAGAGATTGGGTATACATGGACACACGTTTTGCAATATCACTGATGCCGCTTGGGCCATGGTATACAGCATACATAGCTGCAATATTGGCCAGGAGTGCTTGAGCAGTACAAATATTGGAAGTGGCTTTTTCGCGACGTATATGTTGTTCTCTTGTTTGTAATGCCATACGAAGACATCGTTGGCCTTGCGCATCTATACTGATTCCAATGATACGACCCGGAATAACGCGTTTGAAATCGTCTTTGGTTGCAAAGAAGGCTGCATGTGGACCTCCGAATCCCATAGGGACACCAAAACGTTGGGCACTTCCAATAGCAACGTCTGCTCCCAATTCGCCGGGGGGGGTAAGTAGTGCTAATGAGAGCAAATCACAAGCCATCACTACACCTGCATTCACAGCGTGAGCTTGTTGTATGAAACTGCGATAATCAGCAATGTGCCCTTCAGCATTGGGGTATTGTAGCAAAGCACCAAAAAAACTGTCGTCGAGAGTTGTCTTTTGAAAGTCGCCAAATACTAGTTCTACTCCTACTGGCAATGCTCGCGTAGTAAGTATGTCTTTGGTTTGGGGTAATACATGTTGGTCTACAAAAAAGCGATGTTTGTTATCGGCACCCTTGGCACCGTTGAGCATGGTCATGGCTTCGGCAGCGGCGGTACCTTCGTCGAGTAGGGAGGCATTGGCTATAGGAAGAGCTGTTAGGTCGCTCACCATGGTTTGAAAATTCAAGAGGCTTTCTAAGCGACCTTGTGCAATTTCTGCTTGGTAGGGTGTATATTGTGTGTACCATCCCGGATTTTCGAACAAATTGCGTAGTATCACACTAGGAGTTATAGTGCCATAGTAACCCATGCCGATAAAATCTTTCTTTAGTTCGTTTTTTTGTCCGAGAGATTTTATGTGAAGGAGATAGTCAAATTCGCTGATAGGGTTTGCTATGGAGAGCTCTTTGGGAAGGCGAATAGAACTAGGAATAGTTTTGCCTATTAGTTCATCGAGAGAACCAGCTCCAATAGTTTGTAACATTAGTTTTGTTTCCGAATCATTGGGTCCTATATGACGACCAATAAATTCATGTTGTTGTTTGGAACGTAAATCCATATGTATAATGATTTTTGTGAGAGGCACAAAGTTACTATTTCCGATGATTTGCTGTTGATATTTTTTGCTATATACACCATAGACTCCATATTGATGCCAAATGAGTCGAATTTAGGTACATCTGTTTTATGATGGATCATAAACAGAATTCAGAATGAGAGCCTTGCTATTAATGCTATGAGATTAAGATTTTTGGTAGTTTGGTACTAGGGTATTACTACCTTTGTGCCAAATTGTAGAATATATGATTATCCATCCGGGAGAAATTAAGACGGCACAGTTGCATGCATATCTGCTAGGGGCTATTGCTCCCCGACCTATTTGTTTTGCCTCTACCATAGATGAAGATGGGAAGCCCAACTTGTCGCCCTATAGTTTTTTTAATGTGTTTGGCAGTAATCCTGTCACCATCATTTTTTCGCCTGCTCGGAGGGTAAGAGATAATACCATAAAACACACTTTAGAAAATTGTATCCAAACCAAAGAAGTGGTGATTTCGGTGGTAACTTATGCCATGGTACAGCAGATGAGTTTGGCAAGTTGTGAATATCCCAAAGGGGTTTCTGAATTTGAGAAAGCGGGCTTTACCTCTGCCCCTGCTAGCAAAGTGAAACCTTTTTTGGTAAAGGAAAGCCCTGTCAATTTTGAGTGTAGGGTAAGAGAGATCGTGCATACTGGCGATCAGGGTGGAGCCGGTAATCTTATTATTTGCGATTTGTTGGCTATGCATATTAATGATGAGGTGCTGAATGAACAAGCGCAGATTGATCCTCATAGAATAGACTTGGTAGCCAGAATGGGCGGCGATTATTATTGCAGAGCAAGTGGTAATGCGGTGTTTGAAGTGCCCAAGCCGAATAGTAATCTGGGTATCGGTGTGGATGCCCTACCGGAGTCGATAAGGCTTAGTAAGGTGCTCACCGGAAATGATTTGGGTATATTGGCTAATGTATCTGAAATTCCGGCTTTGAATACTGAGTATACCTCAGCGTCAGGTCAAGATGCGCATCTGATAGCACAGCGTTTGCTCAGAGAAAATAATGTATCGGATGCTTGGCAAGTATTGCTTCATGAAGTAAATACGAATCTATGAAATCGATGATGGTTCGATACGCTATGTATAATCTGTGGGCAAATAAGCGTATAGCCGCTCTTATGCTCACTCTAAATACGGAGGATCTCCATAGAGATCTGGGAGGAAGTTTTCATACTGTCGTAAACACTGTATATCATATCTGGAATGCAGAAAGTATCTGGTGGCAACGTCTGATGATGTATGAGCACATTATATTACCTGCGGAGCAGCACAAGGGGGATTTTGTATCAGCTATAGAGGAATGGCATTCAGTTAGTACGGCATTCATTGAGTTTTGCAAGAAGCAATTGGATGACAAGGCATTTGAGCATCAGGTGTTTTATTTGAATCTACAACAAATACCAATGAAAAACGAAGTGTGGGAATGTATACAGCACGCTGTGAATCATTCTAGTTTTCATAGAGGGCAATTAGTCAATTATTTAAGAATGCTAGGTAAAACAAAAATACCTTCTACTGATTTTATTGCCTATTGTAGAGAGCAACGATAGGGTACTAGGGTATCACAATGGTATCTTTGCCGGCTACTTTGCTCACATGGCAGCAGTCAGCGGCTATGGTATAGCTAGCTGAAGCCAAGGTATCATTATTTTTTATGACCTTCATGATAATAGATCGATAGCTGGTATCTTGCTGCAAAAGTTTCAGATGACTATCATCTGCTATGGTATAATATCGTCCATCTCCTAAGAGCATTCCGGTATCGGTATGCAGTATTTGATTAGTGTTATTGATACTTATGATCTTGTCAGCGACGAAAGGGTTGCCTGAACTATCTTGCAGCTGTACGGTTATCATACGAAAGTCGGCTGTGCACATTACTTTTTCGCAACTATTGGTATTGTGACAAGCAATCATACCAGGTAGTAAACTTGCTGTAAGGAGGATTTTTTTCATTTGTGATGTATATTTTTTCCTTTAAACGACATTTTTGACCTTTTAGTATTTGACATATATAATTAGCGGGACTGTTACAAAACAACCTAAAAATACATGCTATATCATTATCTTTGAGATAACTCAATACTTACCCGGTCAATACGCCTTAACATTTACGCCAATTGACTTTTGTAATTGGTCTCTTAGCTTAATAATGAAGATGTCGACGAACTCTAGCCCCAATCGTAGTGGATATCCTCTATGCCAATGGGTTAGCAG
>DAIUCL010000137.1:0-7307 GCA_036846185.1 Chitinophagaceae bacterium | reverse complement strand
TCGTTTCATTTACCTTTGCCATTTAACTATTTGTATTATGAAGATTAATAAAATGGCTATCGGTCTTACCGCTTTTTTTATGTTACTAGGTGTTGTATTTTTGAGCTATTACTATGCCGAATACAAAAAAAATCCGCGTCGCTTACCCACCTATGGCAACCCCGGGCATAAAGTAAAGCCCTTCTCCTTTTTGAATCAAGAGGGAAAAACAATCACCGAAAAAGACCTCGAAGGGAAAATATATGTAACAGAATATTTCTTTACTACCTGCCAAGGTATCTGCCCCAAAATGAACGATAATATGGCACTTGTCTATGCCGCGTTTCGAGGACAGCCCGATGTGGCATTCGTATCACATACTGTAGACCCCATCACCGATACCGTGGAGCAACTCAAGCGCTACTCACAAAAATTTGATGCCGAACCTAGCCAATGGCTATTTCTAACAGGCAGCAAAAAAGAGTTATACACCATGGCCATCGAGAGCTATCTGGTAACTGCCGTCGAAGACACCAGTGCATCGGCCGTTCTCCCCGACTTTATCCATTCCGAAAAATTTGTATTGATCGATAAAGAAAAACATATCCGTGGCATCTATGATGGCACTCTCAAAACAGATGTAGACAAACTTATCAAAGATATTAATACTCTCCGAAAAGAGTACCAGCCCTAAATGGATGTAGTTTAGAAAACTTCCACAGTTAGGTTTTTTACATAAAAAAATTCTTGTATCAGAATAATATAAGCAATTTTCTCTCCTCATTTTATTACTTGCAATTGCTATTACTACTATACAGCACAATAATGCGCTCTCACACACACAGACCGGCCTTATTTCGATCATCTAGCTAGCTTATCTCCTATTATTTACCCACATACTGAATTACAATGGCATCTTCTTTAAGCAATTTGTAGACCACATAATTCGAGTTATAAAAGAATATAGGCATCGTAGCCCAGTCGGAATAAATTACAGGATATTGCTCCAGTAATTTGCCCTGTTTGTCTACTATCAGATAAGTATTTTTCTTACCACGATTCATCAAAAGACAATAGCTGTTTTTGCTACTATGGTAGTCGAAAAAATAAGTATTCAAAGAATTTGAAGCAAAAGCAGACTGCATAGTGATAGTCAACAATGAATCAGGAAGGCCTATTTCTATATTCCTTTTTTGTGCCAAATCATAAAATGAACTCCCATGATTTTTAGCATAAATACCCTTTCCAAAACTGCTATTTAATAACTCATACCCAACTTTGCCTTTTACCAAGTTGGAGGAAAGATGAGCCTTTTCATATTGAACGGGAATGAATTTTTTATCCTTAAAGGTATATTGATGCAACACATTGAGTTCTTCTATATTCGTTGTATCTAATTTGGCCCTTCTATTAAGCACTTCGAAATAGTATAGTCCTTTGTCATAGAAGACAGACATATTATATGGGTGATCTGCACTCCTGGGCATAGCACCCATAGGGCGCAACTTGTTTTGAGTGCTATTGTATGTAAATATAAATTGTTTTCCAAAAATACTCGTATCAGTTCCTTTGACATCAAAGTCATGAACACCTATTAATAATACATAGCTTGAATCGTTCATAAAATGAACACTCTGTACTTTGGGCTCAAGCTGGAAGAGCTTTTCCTGATGATACATGTATAACAGTGCCTTTACTTTATCTTTTGTAAACCCACTCCCTTCCTGTTGCGTCAGACTATTGTAAATAGCCTCTATCTCCAACATTGGCTTGTATGTCTTTTTTAGTACCAAATCCCAAATAGCCACTCCCCCTAACTCATCTTGCATGATGAGTTTTGCTTCTTTATTTTTAAGATATTCCAAGTTAGCCAAGCCTACTTGAGGTGGTATAGGATAAGCTAGCTTACCTTTTTCTAAGTTTTTGGCAAAGTATACCGTAGCAAATAATCCTTTCTCAAAATTAGTTAGTACACTTCTGTATACTATTCCACTAAAATCATCTATTATAAAAATCTCCGACACACTTCCATAATAGCTCATGGCCTTGTATGCACTATCCGAAAACTCAAATCGCATATTGGTAAATTCGTCTAAGAAAAAACGTTTTATAATTTTCAAGGTATCTCTTTGATATTTCTCTTCCATGAGAAAGACTATTGGCTCTTGCTTATACTCCAAAGCAAGCGTATTAAGCGCACTATAGCAATTTAAACAATCCGTTATGGAGAATTTAATCTTAATCGTTTTAGCTGATGTATGTAATGAGTTAAAGGCAATTAAGATGACTAAAAAAATAGTATATCTATTAGTTCTCATAGTGCTGAAATGTAAAATAAAAAAATACCATAGCTAATTACAAAATAGCTATGGTAAAAGTAATAAATAATAGATCACTATTGATGTAGAATTTCAATTGCATAGTTTGAACTTGAGATATCATCATCATTTTAAACTTCATGAGAAATATATACAAATCTTACATTTAGTCCTATATCAGGTATAGTCCAAGAATTATCATCTTCCCAAATACAACACGTATTGTCATTTATGTTGTTGCACCTAATTCTCCTAGTTTTTGTCCCATCTGGATTTACTCGGTAATTTGAACCTACACAATCACCTTTAAATATTTCTTTGTAGGCATGTGATTGAATTGCTCCCAAAAGCAAAATAGTTAATACTAGTAGTTTTTTCATGTTTTTAAATTTTACTCAAAAATCATCGAACAAATAACTAATAACTAATAACAAATAACATTTCTTTGACTTATTAAAGAGATAATACTAACTGTATTTGGTGAATTAAACTTGATTTTCAGTGTCAGATTTGCACCAGCTTTTCCAATTATGTCCAGACAACTTACTAGCTTCATTGGGCGGTAAAAACTTGAATAAACTCACAATTCTGAGTTGCATTTCGGATACCACGCATACGCTATCCCAGTAATTTCCTCATCAATTGATCCATTTTCAAATAAAAATGTTCGGGCTTAAGTGTACGCCAATGATCTTCTTGCTCAAACAGGATATAATGGTGTATATTCACTAGTCGGAATTCGCGAAGGCAAACTTCGGAGAAATTAACTCCCACGATCCAACCATTTAGATCACTAAGCTCCTCAAACCATTCGGCATAGTAGTCGTCGGTATCGCTATGAAAATTCATCACATTTTCGCCTATCAAGATAAACTTGGTTATTCTTTGTGCTAGCATATGATCGATGATGTTTCGCTTGAGTGTTTGAATATCGCTTTCGATGGTATCATTCCACTCTCCTATCAGCTCTATGATGGCATAATGCTCATCATAATCGACAAAGAGTAGCTTGAGATAGAGGGTGCGAGAGCCTATCTCATCCCACTGTGGGTGTATGTAGTAGTTGTACACGGTATGGGAGAATTCAAACTCACTATACACTCTTCCGAAGAAGGGTGATCGTTCATCTTCTTCGGCGGTGTACTGATGTCTCCAATTGTAATAGGGTTCTATATCGTGCACGGATTATCTATTGTGTGGAGAGTAAAGCTTGTTGTAGGTCGGCAAGGATATCTTGCGGGTTTTCGATGCCTACACTCATACGGATGAGGCCGTCTGTGATGCCCGATTTGGCTCGCAAGTCGGCGGGCACACCGGCATGAGTAGTACTGGCAGGATGTGAGATGAGGGTATCACAGGTACCCAGAGAGACGGCACTGGTGCAGAGTTGAAGTGCATTAATAAATTTTTTGCCTGCTTCGAATCCTCCTTTGATTTCAAAACTCATCAATGCGCCGGGATGTTTCATTTGCTTTTGGCATAAGGCGTAGTGGGGATGATTTTCGAGGCCCAGGTAGTTGACAAAGGCGACTTGCTCATGTGCCGCTAAGAATCGGGCTACGATATCGGCATTGGCACAGTGTCTGTCCATGCGGACTTCGAGTGTCTTGAGACCATTGTTGAGAAGGAATGCATCGAAAGCATTGGTATTGGCTCCTAGCAGGCGGTGGTGCTTGGTGACTTTGGTGCTCATCCATTCGATATCTCTACCGAGTAGCACGCCTCCTATGGCGGTGCCATGCCCATTGAGAAACTTGGTGGTGGAGTGCATCACAAAATCGACTCCGTATCGAAAGGGTTGCTGTAGATAGGGGGTGGCAAAGGTATTATCGACGGCTACTTTGCAACCGTATTGATGACCTAGCTGGGTAAGTGCTTCGATATCGGCACATTGCAGTGTAGGGTTGGCGGGGGTTTCGATGTATAGCATTTTGATGCTGCTATCCGCTTTGAGGGTATCTTCTACAACAGATAAATTTTGAAAATCGGTGATGATGGTATCTATGCCACAGCCTGGTAGTACTTTATCGATGAGCTCTTGGGTGCCTCCGTAGAGGGAGTAATGTGTGAGTACTTTTTGCCCTTGCGACACATTGGCCATCATGAGAGTGGCGATAGCGGCCATGCCGGAAGCATGGAGTATAGCTTTGACCTGAAGTGGTGTGCCATCTTGGTTATGTAGCCCATATGCTTCGAGGGCGGCTATTTTATCTTCGGTTTGCTGTGTAGTGGGGTTGCCAAAGCGACCATAGATAAATCCTTTTTCTTTTCCGGTAAAGAGGTTGACTCCTTGCTCGGCATTATCGAATAGGTAGGTGCTGGAGGCATAGATGGGGGTGATGTGGCTACGGTGTTGTTCTGTTTCGAATCCGGCGTGTACGCAAGCCGAACCGAATCCTATGGATTTCATATTTTTCATGGGCGCAAATGTAGTGCAATTTTGAATTATGGATAAAGCCCCTGTTCAATGGGGAATTGATATCCTGTTTGTAATATTGAAGGGTATGAAAGTACGGGTAGATGCACAGTGAAAAAGACGATGAAAACTAGCCGAGATCGCAGCGGCATCCTCTTGTGCCCCTGTGGGGCGCAAGAGATATAGCGGAGAGCTCGATGTGGCTCAATGGATGTATGCTGCTTGGCTCCCATTCTGTAACTGAGTGGATAGTGGTATAGTTCTATTTGTCTACCTTTGCGTCTCATTTGGAGAAATGCGAAAAGCTCAGGTATTATTTATTTGGCTGTTAGTACAGTGTATGGCGTGTACATTGTATGCGAGGGGTGATGCTGCCGTGAGTGAACCGGTGAAAAAAATTTTGTTACGTAGTGTAACTTTTGGTGGTAACAAAATAACCAAGGCTGCGATCATAGCGCGTGAGATGAATATACATGCGGGTGATAGCTTGGTGGTGCAGGATGTGGAGTATTTGCTGGAGTTTAATAAGCGGCGGATATTGAATTTGCAATTATTTTCGAGGGTGGAATATTGTATAGATGCTTGGGACGATACGGGCATTGATGTGGTGTATGAGGTCAATGAGATTTTGTATTGGTTGCCGGCTCCTATCTTTTCGCTGGCCGATCGCAACTTTAATGTGTGGTGGATAGAGGAGGGACGCAGGCTTGACCGCACGAATATTGGCTTTGAGCTAACTCGAATTAATTTTAGGGGGCGTGATGAGCGGATTAATATTTTGGTGCAGCTGGGGTATAATAAATTATTTAATCTGTCGTATAGGATACCATATATCGATAAACGATTGCGCTATGGCTTCAATGCGGGGCTGACTTATGCTACGGGTCGAGAAATCAATTATGAAACGGACTCGAACAAGCTTTTATTCTATGCCAATGAGCATTATCCGTATCGTAGGTTGCAGGCCAGAGTGGGAACTTCTTATCGTAAGGCGTATGTGGCGGTGCACGATTTGCAATTGAGCTATAATCATTTTGGCATCAGTGAGGAATTGCAGCAGAAGAATAACGACTATCTGGGTGGTACACTAAGGGCTGACTATTTGGAGTGGATGTATAATTATCAGTTCAACAATACAGATGCGAGAGTGTATCCTACTAAGGGGATGGAGATCAGAGCGAATGCAGTGTATAGAGGATTTTCGTTTACGGCGGGCGATATCAATCAGCTGGCGGTAATGGGTGATGCCTCGTGGTACAAGCCATTGAGCAGATTATTTTCGGTAGCTTTGGCAGGCAGAGCTCGTTTTTCGGTGGGAGCTCAGCAGCCTTATTTTATGAACAGAGCGATGGGCTTCCGGGCAGACTATCTGCGTGGCTATGAGTATTATGTGATTGATGGGAGCCACTTTGCGATGGGCAGAACGAATGTGCGAATGCGTATCATAGACCGGGTGATTACACAACGGATTGTACCACTGATGACATATATTCCGTTTAGAGTTTATGTAAAGAGTTTTCATGATATTGGGTATGTGTACAATAAATTTCCGGGGAATAGCTATCTCAACAATAGGTTGCTGAATGGCTATGGTGTAGGTGTGGATATTGTGGTATCGTACTATGCTCGCTTTCGAATTGAATACTCGTTTAATCATTTAGGCGAAAAAGGTTTATTTTTGCATGGTTCCAAAGAATAATACACTATGCAGATTGCTCTATATAATCGTACATTTGAGAAGGAGGATCTGCCTTTTTTTGACACCTTGCTCAGGGTGATGCGTTCGTATCAGATACACATGGTATTCTACAAAGATTTTGCAGAGAAGCTGCAAGAATACCTATCGCTTGATTTTACTTATGAGGTATTTGATGATTGGCATCCTATACCTGCTAAGGTCAAATTTTTGTTTTCGCTGGGTGGTGATGGCACTATGCTAGATGTAGTAAAATATGTAGCTCCCCGATCGATTCCCGTATTGGGTATTAATCTCGGGCGACTGGGATTTTTGGCTGCAACAAAGGCAGAGGAGATTGATTTTGCGGTAGACTCATTACTCAAGGGAGCGTATCTGCTCGATACTCGAAGCCTGATACATGTAGATAGCTCTGTACCTGTATTTGAGGAGGCGCCGTTTGCTTTGAATGAATTTTCGATACATCGCAAGGATAGCTCTTCGCTGATTAAGATTCATACGTATCTCAATGGAGAATTTATGTGTACGTATTGGGCGGATGGCATTATCGTATCGACACCTACCGGTTCTACGGGATATTCGTTGAGCTGTGGTGGCCCGGTAATTTTTCCCCAATCGCACAATTTTGTGATAACGGCGGTTGCTCCTCATAATCTGAATGTGCGACCGGTGATTGTACCCGATACGAGTATTATATCCTTTGATGTAGAGGGCAGGGCCGATTATTTTCTCTGTACACTCGATGCACGTACTGCAACGATTGACCATACGGTATCTCTTGCAGTAAAAAAGGAAAATTTTGACATCCATTTGATACGATTAGAAGGACAAAATTTTTTGAATACCTTACGCTCCAAATTATTTTGGGGTGTAGATCATCGCAATTAATTGCCATCAC
>DAIUCL010000136.1:5277-7350 GCA_036846185.1 Chitinophagaceae bacterium | reverse complement strand
TTATATATGAGTAATTAAAGAAAAATGGTCAAAGATGTTTACTTCTGTAAAATGTAGCTATCAGATTAATCAATATTATTGATGAATAAGTATAATAAAAACCATAAAAATATTTACTAAATGATGCCACATAAATCTATAAATCAACGTGTTATAAAATTAGTAAAAAGTGCTTTTAAATTAGAATAAAGAGCAAAAAATTTAATGTTAGCAATTCTATAACAATAAGTATTTAAATAAAAAACTTGTAATATCAAATGATATTAAATATAATATACATTATATAATCATTAATATGACAAATACTCATTATGAATTACCAAATACTCATTAAAATTCAAATAATGATATATTTTTGTGCTCAATAAAACAAAACCTAATGAACTGTACAAAAATCGTGCCAAATAATAGAGGTATTCAAACTTTGAAAGTAAAATTACAGAGGTATTTATTACTAGCTATGTTGATATTAATTTCAACATTAAAAGTTACTGCGCAGTGTACTTGCTCGGGTAATTTGGTGACAAATCCCAGTTTTGAAAGTGGAAATTCTGCTTGGTCATGGTCGGGTGGTAATTTTTATATTTCTGGTGGAGCAGTGGCTTGTGGCAGTTATTCAGGAGATTTCCAGATTACGAATTCATCCAATAATTGGGTTTCTCAAACAATTGCATCAGGAACTTTAGTGCCTGGCACTGTATTGTCTGCAAGCGTTAGAGCTGGAGTACACAATAATAATTTTTATCAGGCTGTAAAAATTATGTATTTCAATTCAAGTTGGGGTTATATCTCTGAGACAGCCGTAGAAGTAAATAAAATACTAGCCAACTCACCTGTAGGACCTCAATTGTATACATTTAATAGTACAGTACCGGCAGGTGCATATTATGTTCAGGTTGGATTTTCGGGAACCGGTGATTGGATCAAAACAGATATGTGGTGTGTAACAGTAGCATCTACCCCAACTTGTAACCCCAATGATTTTACGGCAACTTCAGGATTTTGTAAGCCTGCACCCGTATGTACCGGTACAAATTATTTATGGAGTCAAAACATTAATCAATCAACAGGGGCT
The DNA here is from genome assembly GCA_036846185.1 of Chitinophagaceae bacterium. Lineage (GTDB taxonomy): Bacteria > Bacteroidota > Bacteroidia > Chitinophagales > Chitinophagaceae > OLB11. Next base: position 6,275 of record DAIUCL010000136.1, on the reverse strand, counting down.
GCTTCAATTGTACGATTAGTTGCAGGTTCTGTAAATTCATACACAATTTCATCGGGTTTTCCCGCAGCATTTGCTGGGCCTGTTACCATTACAGTATCTGATGTCGTTTCGTGGGACGGCTATGCCGGAAGAAATACAGTTACTCAAACAAATGAAAGATGGAGATTGGTGTTTAAGAAAAATGGAAATATAGTCCATACAACACCTTATACCAACGATATCCCTGATATGGTTAACCAAGCCTATTGGAGAGGTGGCCTAGGTAATGCAGTTTATCTTCCAAATGGTTTTGATCAAATTCAAATTGAACACTTTAATGTTGCAAATGGAAATTTTGGACCAGGATCAGTGGTGCCTGCTAGTATTTGTATAAATTATGTGACATGTGATAATGTTACCCATCCTGGTACCATCGGATATGATGAAGTGGGTTGTGGATCTAGCTTTGATCCATCAATAATCCAGAATTTAACTCTACCTTCTGGTGGATCGGGTATTTTGGAATATATATGGTTGAGTACCACAGATATAAATACGGTAAATGGTAATGCCTCAAATTATACAACTATAGCAGGGTCAAATAATGCATCATATGATCCACCCGTTATTACTCAAACTACATGGTATCGAAGATGTAGTAGAAGGGCTGGCTGTGCAACATATTCAGCTGAGTCTGTTTGGATAAAAAAAGAACTTCGACCAAATCCTACTGCAAATGCTGGTCCAAATAAATCATTGACATGCTTAATTCCATCCACTACTATTGGTACCTCTGCTATTACTGGAAATACCTACTCCTGGTCGCCTTCTTTGGGTCTGAGTTCGACTACTTCTGCTATAACTACTGTCTCTGCAAATAGCTCTACAACATATACAGTAACTGTGACTAATACAAATGGTTGTACTGCTACTTCTACTGTTGTAGTAAACGTTAATAAAACACCTCCAATAGCAAATGCCGGCGGCAACTATACCACGACATGTGCTGTACCGAGTGT
>DAIUCL010000136.1:0-5177 GCA_036846185.1 Chitinophagaceae bacterium | reverse complement strand
CACCGATAGCGGATGCCGGAGTCGATAAGAACCTGAACTGTACGACAAGTTCAGCCACGATAGGCACGGCCAGTATAGCGGGCAATACGTATGTATGGACACCATCAACTGGCTTAAGTGCGAGCAACATCGCCCAGCCTGTAGCGAACCCAAGTGTAACAACAACCTATACCGTAACGGTAACAGGAGCTAATGGATGTACAGCAACAGATGTGGTAGTGGTGAACGTAAATACAACTGCTCCAATAGCAAATGCCGGCGGCAACTATACCACGACATGTGCTGTACCGAGTGTAACGATCGGCACCGCCTCTGTAGCAGGAAACACGTATGTATGGACACCATCAACCGGTCTAAGCGCAAACAATATAGCACAACCTACCGCAAACCCGGCAAGTACAACGACCTATACTCTGACCGTAACAGGAGCCAATGGATGTACTGCGACCTCGACATCAACTGTAAGCGTCGACAAATCATCACCGATAGCGGATGCCGGAGTCGATAAGAACCTGAACTGTACGACAAGTTCAGCAACGATCGGCACGGCCAGTATAGCGGGCAATACCTATGTATGGACACCTGCAACCGGATTAAATGCGAGCAACATTGCCCAGCCTATAGCAAACCCGAGTGTAACGACAATATATACCGTAACGGTCATAGGACCCAATGGTTGTAGTGCAACAGATGCGGTCATTGTGGATGTTGATACAGTCAAACCTCAACCAATTATTACAGGAAACATAGAAGTATGTAATGGAAGTCAAACTCAAATTACAGTTTCTGGAGCTCAGTCATACTTGTGGAATACAAATGATACTAGTGCGCTAATAACAGTAGGGGTTGGAGTTTACAATGTAACAGCTACATCTTCGAATGGATGTACTTCAACTACACAAGTTGAAATTCTTAATAAACAAGGAACTATTGGTAATTATGTATGGAATGATATAAATGCTAATGGAATACAAGATGAAACAGCAAATGAAGGTATAAATGGAATTTCGGTTCAGCTTTGGTCGCCAGGAATTGATGGAGTAATAGGAGGAAATGATGATTTGTTATTGCAAACAACTATCACTGACAATGATCAAAATAATAATCCTGGTTTTTATAAATTTATTATATGTGAATCAGGAAACTATTATGTTAAATTTCCAATTACTTTAGAAAATAAGGTATTGACTCATCTAAACAATAATGCCGGATTAGATATGAATTCTGATGCTGATGCTAATGGAAATTCTCCAGTATTTGTAATGGATATAAATGGAGTTGGAGTTCAAAAAGATAATAACACAATTGATGCAGGATATTTGAGTTTGAAATTCATTGGAGACTATGTATGGATGGATCAAGATAGAAATGGAATTCAAGACGCAGGTGAATTAGGAGTAGCTGGTATAAACGTATCATTATTGGATGCCGCTACAAATCAAATCTTAGCTAGTACTACAACCGATGCTTATGGATATTATTTGTTTAATAATATTATTGGTGGAACTTACAGAATTGTATTCACATTACCATCTGGATTTATATTTACACAAAAAAATGCTGGTAATAATTCTAATCTGGACAGTGATGTAGATCCAGCAACAGGGTTAACGGATACATTTACATACATATCAGGAACTATTGATTTATCCAGAGATGCAGGCATTTATATGCCAACACCACAAAATTCAACAATAGGAGATAGAGTATGGAATGATGATAATCAAAATGGAATACAAGATCCGAATGAAGTAGGTATAGCAAATGTGACAGTTGTACTATTAGATGCTGCTGATCAAATAGTAATGTCAACAATTACCGATGCGAATGGAAATTACAATTTTATGAATATCATGCCTGGGCAGTACTACATTAGGTTCACACTTCCAATTGGTTATCAATTTACAGATAATAGACATAATGACTCAACATTAAATAGTGATGCAAATCCTTTCAATGGTGCGACTCCACTATTCACGGTACTAGCTGGTCAGAACAGAAATGATATTGATGCAGGAATGTTTATAACTCAATCTAACCTTCCCGTTTTCGGATCAATAGGTAATTTTGTATGGAATGATGTTAATAATGATGGGTTGCAAGGTATAGATGAAAGAGGTGTGACGAATGTAACAGTATCATTATACAAAGCCAGCAATGATGAATTTCTAGCATCTACTATTACCGACCCTCTTGGCAATTATATATTCAATGGAATACTTGAGGGCGAATATTATGTTGTATTCTCTGATTTGCCTAGTGGATTTGTATTCAGCCCCAAGAATGTGGGTAATAACAACAATATTGATTCTGATGCAGATCAAATTACAGGTAGAAGCGGTATAATTGAGCTCTTAGCAGGTCAGATAAACACATCAATAGATGCAGGTATTCATAACCCTAGCTTACCAATAGCTTCTATTGGTGACTATGTGTGGTTTGATAGAAACAACAATGGACTTCAAGACCTTGATGAAAATGGTGTGCCGGGAGTAATGGTTGAACTATACAATAGCAATGATGTATTAATTTCATCTGTCATGACCGACGTAGAAGGTAAATACATATTCTCTAATTTGTCTGCAGGTAATTATTATGTAAGCTTTAATAATTTGCCCATGGGTTATAGACTTACATTGCAAAATGTAGGAAATGATAATAGCCTTGATAGTGACCCGGATCCAAATACAGGTAAAACGGCAATACTTAATCTTGCAATTAATCAGATAATGACAAATGTAGATGCCGGTATTATATTTAATAATACTAGAAATAGCAGAGCCTCCATTGGAAATTATGTGTGGAATGATTTGAATCAAAACGGTATGCAAGACCAAAATGAAATGGGTGTAGAAGGTGTAACCGTTACACTATATCAGGAAAACGGAATTTCTGTAATCTCTACAACAACTACAAATGCTCTTGGTGAGTATATATTCAATAACTTGCTGGCAGGAAACTATGTAGTAGGTTTTACGAATCTTCCAGCTGGTTATGTTTATTCACAACCATTGCAAGGCATAGATAATGAATTAGACTCAGATGCTTTCCCTCTTAATGGCGGCAAATCGAATGTTATAGTTTTGGAAGATGGTGAAATAAATCTATCAATTGATGCTGGTATCTATGAGTCATTTGGTTTGTCCACAATAGGAGATTTTGTATGGAATGATTTGAATAGAAATGGTCTGCAAGATCTTAATGAACCCGGTGTGCCCGGTGTAAGTGTATTACTTATCAGCGAACAGGGTCAGATAGTGGCTAATACTACTACTGATGGACTCGGCAGATATCAATTTAATGGTGTAGTAGCAGGAAACTATAGAGTACAGTTTATAAACTTACCTGAGAGTTATTTCTTCACAAATCAAGGTGACGGAACACAATCGGCAACTGATAGTGATGCTGATACCATTACCGGTTTGACCCCAATATTTAATGTCATTACCGGTCAACATTATACCGATATAGATGCCGGTTTGTATACATTAAGATCTTCTTTAGGTGATTTTGTATGGAATGATATTAATTATAACGGAATTCAAGATCCAGGAGAACTACCTTTGGCAGGTGTTACCGTTACACTCTACAACGCAAATGATGAAGCCTTATCTATGGCTGTAACAAATGCTGCAGGTAGATATAACTTTGTAAACCTTACTCCCGGTAGTTATTATGTAGTCTTTGGTAATTTGCCTATATCAGCCATATTCAGTCCTGCAAAACAAGGAAATGATGATGCCTTCGATAGTGATGTAGACCCCACCAATGGTAAATCTCAGATAGTTACCTTAGCAGAAGGTCAATATTATCCGCATCTAGATGCCGGTATTCATTTGCCATCAGGTGCCGGACTGGGGGATATGGTATGGTTAGATCTAAACCTTAATGGATTACAAGATCCTAATGAACCCGGTGTACCTGGTGTGACAATTACACTCTACAATGAAAGCAATGAAGCCATTAAATCGACAGTTACTAATCAAAATGGAATGTATACATTCAGCAATTTGATACCGGGTACTTATAGCGTAGGCTTTTCAACGCTACCTTTGTACTATCAGGCAAATGGGACTCCATATCAAACAAGCTTCACTGTAAAAAATGCAGGAGATAGCCGATTTGATAGTGATGCAAATCCTATTACAGGTAGAACTGATCAGTACACCATCAATGTAGGTGAATACAACGCAACTGTTGATGCTGGTATCATGTTTGGATTTGTACTACCAGCGCTTGAATTGAAAGCATTTGCGAATGCTAATCCGGACAATACAGTCGATGTTAAATGGATGACACTAACTGAAGTAAACTCTGACCACTTTGAAATTGAGCGAAGTATGGATGCAAGTAATTTTGAAAAAATAGCTGTCCATGAAGCATCCGGTAACACAATTGGACGTACGGAGTATAAAATTAAGGACAAGTTGGTAGGTGTAAATCATAAAGATGTCATTTATTATCGAATCAAAATGATTGATTCAGATGGTAAACATAGCTATTCTAATGTTGCTATGGTGAAATTGAATACGAATGAAGCAGAGGTTGCTGTTTATCCATCACCATTTACTTCCAATTTGAACATTCAATATCAGTCTTTTGTAAGTACTATTTTATCTATAAGAATCACAGATATGAATGGCAAAATTGTAGAAGACAGGATAGTGGATATCACAGAAGGAAAAAATATCATTTCTATTGATAATTTAAGCTCTCTTGCTAACGGAAATTATATGGTATTGATCCTTGATACAGAAAATGGTACTCGCAACTTTATTAAAGTAATGAAACAATAATCAATTTATTCAATCATTACTTTCATATCTAACCTACAATATAAAGGGGCTGTCATCGCAGCCCCTTTTTTCATCTACTCTCCGTCCCTTACGGGGTACGCTATCGCTCCCGTGCTCCGCCCGAAGGCTTCGCACCGGCTCGTACCTCGCCGCCCTCCAGGCACGGCAGCCACCGGGCGCAGTATCAATAGTCAGCGGACTCAGCGAGCGAGTTTATCGGGATAGAATGGAATATATTTTTACATGCATACTTATCCTTAGCAAAGCTTTATCCCTGATATGGTGCAAGCGTCTCGCTTGTTCCAAATAATAAGATAGCGTCACGCTTTAAACAAAACCTAAATTAAAAATTACAAATACTTATTATAGGCGTAATAGACT
>DAIUCL010000135.1:0-7439 GCA_036846185.1 Chitinophagaceae bacterium | reverse complement strand
GACATAATGTTTACATTGAGTAAAAATAAGATTTTATTCATCACATCCTACAACAAATAAGTATTTTCGTCGAAAATATCCTATGAGTTTTACAGAAAATATTAATCAAGCTTATACTTTCAAAGGAGAGTCAATCTTACTTGGGGCAGCTATGCTTGACCAAAAACCCGTGCCTGCAAGTAGAGTGAATCTTCCTCTTAAAACAATGAACAGACATGGACTCATTGCTGGAGCTACAGGTACAGGAAAGACCAAAACACTGCAAATGATTGCAGAAGGTCTGAGTGAAGCTTCCGTACCTGTTTTTATGATGGATATCAAAGGAGACTTAAGTGGAATAGGTGCTGAAGGTAAAACCAATGGCAAAATAGAAGAAAGGATGACATCGATAGGAAGTGAATTTATTCCCTCTGCATTTCCAATAGAATTTCTCACAATAAGTAACGAGCCCGGTACCAGACTTCGTGCTACAGTCACAGAGTTTGGCCCTGTGCTGTTGTCCAAAATATTAGGACTTAATGCCACTCAGGAAGGCGTAATGTCTATGATATTTAAATATTGTGATGATCATGCACTTCCTTTGCTCGATTTGAAAGATATAATCAAAGTGCTACAATACATGAGCAATGAAGGGAAAGATATTGTAAAAGCAGAGTATGGTAATATTAGTAGCCAATCTATGGGTACAATCTTGAGAAAAATTATAGAACTTCAACAGCAAAAAGCAGATGTCTTCTTCGGAGAACGATCTTTTGACATTGACGATCTTTTACGAATCGATGAGCAGGGGAGGGGTATCATTTCCATGATTCGACTTACCGATATTCAAGACAGACCCAAGTTGTTTTCCACTTTCATGTTGCAACTATTGGCAGAACTATATGCTACTCTGCCCGAAGAAGGGGATTTGGAAAAACCTAAATTGGTAATGTTCATCGATGAGGCTCATCTTATATTCCAAGACGCATCCAGTGCTTTAATGCAGCAACTCGAAACAGTTATCAAATTAATTCGATCTAAAGGAGTTGGCATATTCTTCTGTACACAAAATCCTACCGATATTCCTCAAGCTATTTTGAGCCAGCTGGGTATGAAAATACAACATGCACTCAGAGCCTTTACGGCCAAAGACAGACAAGATATCAAAAAAGTAGCCCAAAACTATCCACTTACATCATACTACAAAACAGAAGATTTATTAACCCAATTAGGAATTGGCGAAGCATTCGTTACACTCCTCAACGAAAAAGGAATTCCAACCCCCTTGGTACATTGCTTACTTTGCCCACCACGATCTAGAATGGATGTGTTGACCAGTGAGGAGATACAAACCATTATGGCCAAATCGACCATATCAAAAAAATACAACGAAATCATTGACTCCGATAGTGCTTATGAAATACTTACCAAAAAACTTTCCGGTGCTACAACAGTCGACCAAAGCACAGTAAAGCCCGATACCCCCTCTGGCTCTACAAGAACTACTACAACAACTAAAACACAGGAAAAGTCAACACTCGACACCATACTAGGTAGCCCCGTAGCAAAGCAAGTAGGTCGTACCGCAGCCACTGTAATTACTCGTACACTTCTAGGAGTCCTTGGCATAAAAGCTACAAGATCCAGAAGAAGAAACAACTCATCCTGGTTCTAAATTAACCTAAGAGACTCAATTTTTTTATCCTAAATATTTTATAAACTCGATAAACAAGCTACCTTTACCTTTTACAGATATACAAAGCTAGAAAATATGAAAAAACTATTATTGACCCTTACCTCTATCATGATGATGCTTGCAGCTCAGGCTCAATTAACTGAAATATATGGTCCCTATTACGGGGGGAGCTTGTTTGTAAACAAAGGCAACTTATATAATTCTGACGACTACAGAGCGGATAGTTTTCAAAAATATCAACTCACACCCAACTTCGCAGGTCAGCTTGAACTAGGATACCTATTCGAAAATGGATTTTCTATAGCCGGTTGTGTACAATTTGCAACCTGCAATCAAAAATATAAAGGCGCAGACCCATACTATGCTTTCACACTCACGGCCAATACAAAATCATCTTTTATCAAACTTCCGTTTATCATAAGTCATCAGACCCGAAATGACAAACTATTAAAGTTTATTTATTCTGTAGGTTTTTATTATGCGCTCACATTAGGTTACTCAGACCAATACACAATCGACGCCATAGACCCCGCATCTGCAGATTTTACCACATCCATATCCAAAGGGCTCATGACCACCACCAATTCACTCACCAAAGACAAAACAAGCTATGCAATTCGTGACAATATTTTCAATACACACGGCTTAGGTGCATTGGCCGGAGCAGGTATTTCCTACCGCTTCAAAGAAAAAGTAGAATTTATCGCCCAATTTAGAACTGAAATGCACTTGACCAACGTAGAAAATACAAGCGAAAATGTAGTATCACCAACCGATGGTACCCCCGGTTTCCCTCAATACAAAAACCTATACGGTAATTATGCCAAATACATGAGTGTCCCTGATAACAACTATAGAAGAGCACAAACACGCCCTATCAACATGGGAATCAACTTAGGACTCAGATTCTACAAATTTAGAACTATCTAAAACCCTATTTTTTGTACTGATAGTGTCCTATAATAGGATGCACAAACAAATAATCTTCCAGCACTTGGCCTGCGCCCACATTGTGTACAATCATATATCGCTTCTTATCCATACTCATTACACCACTCACTATGCCAATATGAGTAATACCTCCACCCAAGTCCCAACAAACTATATCTCCAGGCAGATACTCACTGGCATCCCGGCTTATTGACTTTACCACACCTTTTCTCGAAAAAAAAGTCATCAAATTTGGAACACGCCGATGATCTATATTCCAGTCGGCACTCTTCAAACCCCAACGCTGAGGATATTTTTTGAAATGATTCAACATATCCTCATGTACCTCTTTTTGCAAATCAATACCCATTTTCCTATAAGCCCGAATTACTACATCCGTACAGACACCTCTGTCAGCAGGAGGGTCGCCATTAGGATACGAAAGCCGAAAATACGCCGGATCATATTTCACTTTCTGCTTGGTCAATGTCAAAGAAGAATCCGCTAATCTTCTAAAAAACAGACTAGTGCCCCAAGCAATATCATGCATCCAAAGCATCAATACTATTAATGATAATAACAGTCTCATAGTACAATTAAATTAAAATTAAATTTAAAACAACACACAATGATATCACCAAGTAAACCTGTTAAGGTATATGGAAAAGGATGTTAATTTTCATGTCAACAATTTTGGGCGGCAAACACGCTATCCGCTGCAAGTCCTCGTGAGGGAGCCTGTGCTGACTGGTCGTGGAGCGGGCTTCGTTCCTCCGCCTCTCCACTCCCGTCATCACTAGCCTCCCTCCCTGTGGGCTTTTCGCTCCTATCGTTGCCGCAGTACTTTGTGGTCAAATCATGATGAAAAATATTAGCAAATAATACCTACTTTTTTGACCCGAATTATGCTTTAGAAAATCGTAGTGAATAGCAAAAGGCCAACGAAATAAGCACTCTTGAAAATGAAGCCAATTCACCCAAAGGGAAAGAACGAACAAAAGAGAGCGAAACAAGTGATTTTAAAAGCAGTTTGACTACTAATAGCAAGTTTGATGCAGATTCTGATTTTGTTACAAAAAAAATCTACAACAATAAATTGGCAATCAAACCTTAGAAAACCATAAGTTTAAGCGATTTCTTCACTCCATTTTACCTGCTTGTTGACAACTTTATTATCCCAAAAAAGTATTAAAAATTAATTTCGATGTCAATACCCAAAATATGAATTTTTCTCACTTACACAATCATACACAATACTCACTCCTCGATGGAGCCAGTAGTATCAAAAAATTATTTAAAAAAGCTATCGCCGATAAAATGCCTGCTATGGCTATTACAGATCATGGCAATATGTTCGGTGTTTTTGATTTTGTAAAAGAAGCAAAAAAATACAAAGGAGAAGATGGCAACCTGCTCGTAAAACCCATCGTAGGATGCGAATTTTATGTAGTAGCCGACAGGACAAAGCAGCAATTTACCAAAGAGCAAAAAGATATACGATTTCATCAGCTTATGTTGGCCAAAAATAAAGTTGGATACAAGAATCTTATCAAATTATGTTCTTTAGGATACATAGAAGGACTCTATGGAAAGTACCCTCGCATCGATAAACAATTGATTTTACAATATCACGAAGGACTCATAGCCACCACCTGCTGCCTTGGAGCATCTGTGCCCAAAGCCATACTCAACGATGGCGTAGAGGCCGGCGAAAAAGAATTTAAGTGGTGGCTTGATCTATTTGGAGAAGATTATTATGTCGAATTGCAAAGACATGACATCCCCGATCAAATAAAAGTAAATGAAGAATTAGTACGACTGGCAAGAAAATACAATGTAAAAATCATAGCCAGTAATGACTCTCACTATGTAGAAGAAGAAGATAGCAATGCCCATGATATCTTACTCTGTGTAAACACCGGAGAGAAACAATCCACACCCAAAATGAAAGAATTTTCTGATGACGATGTAGACAAAAAAAATACCCGATTTGCTTTTTACAATAATCAGTTCTTCTTCAAAAATACTCAGCAAATGACAGATCTATTTTTCGATCTGCCAGATGCTATAGATAATACCAATGAAATTGTTTCCAAAGTCGAGTTGGTAAGTGTCACAAATGACTTATTACTTCCTAATTTTCCGGTACCTGCTCAGTTCAAAACTCAGGAAGACTACCTGGAGTTTTTAACCTATGAGGGAGCCAAATCAAAATATACGATTTTTTCTCCAGAGTTAGAAGAACGATTGCAATTCGAGCTGGGAGTAATTCGCAAAATGGGTTTCGCCGGATATTTCTTAATCGTATCAGATATTATCATGTCCTCCCGCAAGATGGGAGTAGTGGTGGGGCCCGGAAGAGGCTCTGCTGCCGGGTCTGTGGTAGCCTATTGTATAGGCATAACCAATATTGATCCTATGAAGTATAATTTACTTTTTGAGCGATTTTTAAATCCGGAGAGAGCCTCCATGCCTGATATCGACACCGACTTTGACGATATTGGTAGAGGTAAGGTGGTAGAATATATCGTAAACAAATATGGAAAAAATCAAGTGGCACATATTATTACTTATGGTACTATGGCTGCCAAAATGAGTATAAAAGATGTGGCACGTGTAATGGATTTGCCAATTGAAGAAAGTAATATGCTAGCTAAGCTAGTGCCGGACAAGCCGGGTACTTCACTAAATGATGTATTGCATGTGACAGAAGATGAACTGAAAAAAAGAGACGGAATACAAGTGGAGGATATTTCCAATATTAAATTGCTACAAGAATTATACACTACGCCCGGGTTGAAATCGACGATCTTGCACGAAGCCGAAAAACTAGAAGGAACAGTGCGAAATACCGGTATACATGCCGCCGGAATCATCATAGGGCCTAAGGATTTGACCGAAATAATGCCATTGTGCAGGCAAAAAGATATTGAACTCTATGTTACCCAATTTGAAGGTAATGTGGTAGAAGAGGCTGGGGCGATCAAAATAGACGTGCTAGGATTGAGTAATTTGAGTATCATCAGAGATGCCCTTAAATTGATCAAACAAAATTATCAATTGGATTTGAATATCGATAAGATCCCTCTCGATGATGTAAAAACGTATGAGCTCTACCAAAGAGGCGATACAGAAGGTACCTTTCAATTTGCTTCTCCGGGTATGAAAAAATACCTAAAAGAACTTCAGCCCACTACCATAGAAGATTTAATTGCAATGAATGCGCTATATAGACCCGGACCAATGGAGTATATTCCGGATTTTATAGACCGCAAGCATGGGCGAAAAAGTATAGAGTATGATTTGCCGGAAATGGAAGAGCATCTAAAAGAGACATATGGCATCACAGTGTATCAAGAACAAGTCATGTTGCTTTCGCAAAAATTAGCCAATTTTTCGAAGGGAGATGCGGATATACTTCGTAAAGCAATGGGTAAAAAGCAGAAAGAGGTGCTTGATAAGATGAAAGCAAAATTTATGGAAGGTTGCGAAAAAAATGGACACCCTTTGAATAAATGTGAAAAAGTGTGGACAGATTGGGAAGCTTTTGCTGCGTATGCATTCAATAAGTCGCACAGTACCTGCTATGCATATGTGGCTTATCAGACGGCTTATTTAAAGGCTAATTACCCTTCGGAGTACATGGCTGCATTGCTCAATTCTCAAGGTAATTTAGAGGATGTATCCAAGTACATGAAGGAATGTCAGCGGATGAAGCTGAATGTGCTGGGCCCGGATATCAACGAATCGGATAGGGGCTTTAGTGTAAATGCGCAGGGGGTAATTAGATTTGGGCTAAGTGCTATTAAAGGGGTGGGAGAAGCTGCGGTAGAGGATATTATCAAAGAGCGCAATGCGAATGGTGCGTTTAAAGATATTTTTGACTTGGTGGCACGTGCCAATTCTCGTACCGTGAATCGCAGAACATTAGAGAATTTAGTAATGGCTGGTGCTTTTGATTCCTTTGCGGATATGCATAGAAGTCAATATTTTTATATTGCTCCGGGAGAAAAAGAATCTAATCTGGACAAGATTATTAAATATGGGCAAGCAGTAAGTGTTAGTGCAAATACTATGGTGAATAGTCTTTTTGGCGAAAGTGATTTACCAGAAATTACAAAGCCAAAGATTACGAATTGTGAACCTTGGCATTTGTTTGAGAGTCTGCAACGTGAAAAAGAGTTGGTAGGGATCTACATTAGTGCTCATCCATTAGATACTTTTCAGTTCGAAATGAATAATTATCATTTTGAACCAGTAAATGAAATTGATAATGAAATCAATCAAAAACGTATATTTCGGGTAGGAGGATATATTTCAAAAGCACAGCACTTACTAACTAAAAAAGGGGCAATGTTTGCTAAGTTCACTTTAGTGGATTATGTTGGAGAAAGAGAGTTTTTGGTTTTTAGTGATGATTACATTAAATTTAAAAATATGATTTTGCAGGATAATAAAGTGATGATTATAGGTGCTAATGAAAAAGATAAGTGGAAAGATGAAATGAAATTTAAGATTCAAAAAATGGTTTTGTTGGAAGATGTGAAACGTTTGATGACAAAGCGTCTGAATATTACGTGTGAGGTAGATCATATTGACACTCATTTTATAAGTATCTTGCAAAAATATGTCTCTAAGTCAGGTGTTTGTGACCTTGGCATCAAAGTTGTTTGTGACTCTGATGATATGGAAGTACGTCTCAAGAGTGGATATGATAAACTGATTTTAACAGATGAGTTTTTGGATGAAATTAAGCAAATTGATGGTGTAAAGATTAATGTGATATCGGCATAACAGAAAAAAAATTATATTTGTAAAAAATAAATAATAATAG
>DAIUCL010000134.1:0-7514 GCA_036846185.1 Chitinophagaceae bacterium | reverse complement strand
GGGTAATGATGGGGGTAGGGAAGGCTTCGTTTTCGCGCATGCCTTCGGGGAGGGTAACTCCGCAGAGTTCTCTAGCACCGCTCTGGTAAACTCGCCAGGCATGTCCGGTGAGGTGTCCTCTGATGACCATTTCTATGGGGAAGGGCTTGCACATGAGACCAATAGTGACATGTGGTAGGGGTGTGTCTATTACCCAATTGGGTATGATATCTTTGGTGTGTTGAAGGAAGTAGGCTGCGGTTTGGTTGAGTACTTGTCCTTTGTAAGGGATGGGTCGAGGTAGTACTACATCGAAAGCGGAGATGCGGTTGCTGGCGACCATAACGAGCCATTTGTCGAGGATAGTATGTACGTTTCTTACTTTGCCTTGGTAGTAGGCTGTTTGATTTTTGAAATTCATGATGTATTGCGGTAAGGCAAAGATACGATGTAGAACGTATATGGAATGAACTGATCGATAAATGGATGGGGCTGATGATGATTATGCTAGGAGGTTGGGTTTGCGGCAACGATTGTAACGGAAAGCCCGGACTGCCATGAGGTAGAGATGCAGGGTGTGGCAGAGCGGAGGGACGGAGCTACTGCCACACCTATGCAGCTCACCACATGGCAGGAGGACTTGGAGTGAAAAGCGTGTGAGCCGCCCAATTTTGAATTATTTTATTCAATAGGAATTTATTTATGAACTGACATCCTTGTTAATGACCGTTTGTACTTTTGTGAGTTCGTGTTGTGGTATAGAATGTATCTTAGCAAAAAAGAATTAGCATGTTGAGCATTAAAGATTTGAAGAAGTACTATAGTGGTCAGAAGGCAGTGGATGGGGTGTCGTTTGAGGTGAGAGAGGGCACCATTTTTGGCTTGTTGGGTCCGAATGGTGCGGGCAAATCAAGTTTGCTGAGGATGATTACGGGTATTACGATACCGGATTCGGGTTCTATTCATCTATGCGGGGAGCTAATAGATATGAGAAAGCATTCGGCATGGATTGGGTATATGCCGGAGGAGAGGGGATTGTACAAAAAGATGAAAGTGGGTGAGCAGGCGATGTATTTGGCTCAATTGAAGGGATTGGGGAAGGCGGATGCTGAGCGAAAGATTAAGTATTGGTTTGATAAAATGGAAATGATGAGCTGGTGGAACAAGAAGGTGGAGGATTTGAGCAAGGGGATGTCACAGAAGTTGCAGTTTGTCACTACGGTATTGCATGAGCCTAGATTATTGATTATGGATGAGCCATTCAGCGGTTTGGATCCGGTGAATAGTGATGTGATTAAAAGGGAGATTTATGAGTTGGCGTCTAAGGGTATTACGGTATTGTTTTCGACACACAGGATGGAGCAGGTGGAAGAGATCTGTAAGGAGATTGTATTGATTAACAAGGGAAAGGTAATACTAGATGGTGAGATAGAGGAGGTGAGGAGGCGCTATCGTGAGAAAGTTTACAAGGTGGTGTGCAGTGAGGCATTGAAGGTAAGAGGAGAACGTGTAAGAGAGGTGGGAGTGAATACGTATGAATTTAGTTATGAGGATGAGTCTCAGATCAAGGATTTTTTGCGAGATTGTTTGGATCAGGATATACAGTTGTATGAGTTTAAGGAAGTATTGCCCGGGTTGAATGAAATATTTATTTCGCTGGTGGGGCAAGATGCGGTAAGAGAATTTGAAAAATAAAAACCTAATAATATTACTATGAATAAGACGTGGATTATCATTAAGAGAGAGTATCTGACGCGGGTTACCAAAAAGATGTTTTTGGTAACGACGATATTGCTGCCGATATTGATGTTTGGATTAATTGCTCTGATTGCTTACTTGACAGTGAAAAGTGAGGATGCCCAAAAAATTATCTTATTGGATCAGAGTGGCGTATATGCTTCTTTGGCAAAAAATGATTCGAGGTCATATTCTATTGAACTTATTACAGACTCTGATGTGATGGCAGTGAAAAAGCGAATTGAGAATGGAGATGCGGATGTTTTGGTGCATATATATCCTTTGTCGGAGAGTGGTATGCCGGATAGTGTATTGATGTACAAAGAAGGGGGAGTGGGCTTGGCTACTAAGGAATATATTAGCAGTGAGATAGACCGCTTGACTCAGATACGACAAATGGAACTCGCTGGTATAGATAAGTCAAAAATTGATAGTATCAATAGCATTACTGTGCTGGTCAAAAGTTATGATTTGAAAAATAATAAACTCACGAATTCGGAGGTTGCTTCTGGAATTGGGTATATGATGGGTTTTTTGATTTACATGATCATATTTATCTATGGTGCGGGGGTAATGCGAGGGGTAATGGAGGAAAAGACAAATAGGATAGCGGAGGTAATTATCAGTAGTGTGAAACCTTTTGAGTTGATGATGGGTAAGATTATAGGTATTGCCATGGTAGGCCTCACTCAATTTTTATTGTGGGGTGTGTTGTTGTTTGTATTACAGACAGTTTTGTTTGCTTTTGTACCTATACTCAGCGACATGAAGGATCTAAGTGTTATGGCCGATCCGACAATAACTGAGGGGGTAAATCCTATGGCTAGATCAGAAGGGGCGGAGATGATCAGGGCTTTGATGGGGCAAAATTGGGGCTTGATATTGTTTGCATTTTTATTTTATTTTTTAGGAGGGTATCTGTTGTATGCTGCCATGTTTGCTGCTGTGGGTAGTATGGTCAATGAAGATCCACAGGAGGCTCAGCAGCTCACATTACCTATTACGATGCCTATAATTGCGGGTTTTATCATTATGGCTACTACTATAAAAAGTCCGGACAGTAGCATAGCGATATTTGGAAGTTTGTTTCCGCTTACGTCTCCTATAGTGATGTTGGCAAGAGTTCCATACGGTGTACCTATGTGGCAGTTGATACTATCGATGGTATTTTTGGTATTGGGCTTTGTATTGATGACATGGTTGAGTGCGAAAATATACAGAACGGGAATATTGATATATGGTAAAAAAGCAAGTTGGAAAGAGATTATCAAGTGGTTGAAATATAGCTAAAGATGTTAATTAAGGCTGGCTACAAACATGCATTAGAGAGCCAATTATATGTCTAACTATTAGTGTAATAATTCGCTTCATTCACGTTTGTTCATTCAAACATTAGGTGAATAAGCTTCAAAAATATAAAAGTTGATATTGTTGGGTTTTAGCCTATTATTCGATAAGCTATCGCATAATGTGGGAATATGTGAATTGAAAATTGGATATGTGAATAGCTTTTTTGCTTCAAGTTTGTGAGAGAATCTTTACTAAATGGTAGGAATTAAGGAGAATGCAGTATGGCGTGAATCTATAAAAAATGATCTCTAGACTATGCTGGGTAAGTTAGTGATGTAAACAAGTGTACATGGGTCATCGTACTACTTTATTTAGATAATTCGTCTAAGATGAGTTTGAAAAGTATTTTTCGGCAGACCCAGAAGGACATAAAAATGAAAGTGAACCCAAAACCTACGATGGCAAGTTTTATTCTGGAGGGTTTGATAATGTCAAAAGGCTCCCTTGGGGCATCGAGTACTTGGAATATAGGGCTTTCGGAGAGGAGTTTGAAGCGAGCGTTGTAGTAGGCAGTGGCTGTGGATGTGTATAATTCTTCTATTTCGGCCCGAGTTCTAATCAATTTGGACTGGGGGATGCCTGTGGCGTAACGTACTGAGTATTGGTTCGCATCTTGATAGCCAGCTATAGCAGCTTCTACAAGGTCTAATTCGTTTTTTAGAGAGTCTCTCATTATTTTGATTTTCGTGAGGTCTCCTCTAGGTTTTTCGGTGGAAACTTGGACATAGTAATCGCCAAGTTCTTTTAAGATGATTTCGTTTAACTGTATACTTAATTCTTTGTTGTGAGAGTGTGTCAGTAGAGTGGTGAATTCTGTTTTTTCTTCATTTACAGCCACATATTCTTTCAATATATTACTGGCTATATATAATCTTTCTAGAGAGTCTGAAGCTGAAAGATTAATTTTTTTTTGAAAAAAAAGTTTGCCAGAGTTATGGTCATCAATTATCCAGTCGGCAATATTTTTGTATTTAGGATTGATGGTAGTTGATTTAACTACTTGTTCTCTGATGGTTTTACTTCCTACAAGCTCTTTAAGGTTGTAGATGACGGAGTAGTCAGTTTTGTCTGATATCCCAAATTGAGCTTTGATTGCATCTAAGGGGCTGCTACTTGATTTGTTGAAAGATAAAGGGAATATTTTGGAGTAAATTTTATATTTTTCTTTGCTAAGAGTAGCATACGTAAAAGATAATGCTGCTACAAATGAAGCTGCTACAATTATTGTTGGCAGTTTTCTTTTTATTTGAGAATGGATACTTTGGATTATAGATAAGATACTACTCACTGTTGTATTATATATTGTTATTTTGATAGACTGCGCGATAAAACGATAAGAGTGGTGACGGTGGTTAATGTAGACAAGGTATAACCAAATATTTCAGAGAATTTAATATTATTTTCCCTTGGTGGTTTTGTAGGTACAAATACAGTAGAACCTTGGCTAACTTTGGGATATTTTCGAATAAACAAAAAGTGTTTTGTGCTTTTTATTTTGCCATTTTGGTGTTTGACATAGATTCTGTTTTTCCATGGAGATTCGCCGTATCCCCCTGCTGCTGCAATATAATTGTCTACTTTTGTAAGGTTATTAGCAAATTTAATATTCACTTCTGATTGTACTTCTCCTCTCACCGATACAATATCATTTATGGTGGGAACAAACAGCATATCACCATTTTTAAGTATAATATCGTGCTTATTTACATTTTTAGATTTTAAGATTTCAGGTAGGTCAATGACGATAGGTCCAATGTCTTTTCTGTACAATTTAGCGCCACTCGTAAATGCTGTATTTTTTACTCCACCGGCTCGTTTTAGAATGGAGGAGATTCGCTCTGATTTGTTTAAAAGTGTATATTCTCCCGGAAATTTCACTTCACCATTGATTAGTATCGTTTCTATTTCTACAAATTCTACTTTTTTTCGAACGTATACTCTGTCAAGAGGCTTAAGTATGATGTTTTCTGATATTTCATCAATTTCAAGATTTGAGTTGATGGAAATGATTTTTATATTGTTGCCTTTAGAATTGATATTGAATTTGTCGAGACTATCTACAACGTTCGAGATTTCAATTCGACCATTTTCCGCGTCGAGAGTCAATCCACCTGACATCAAAAGGACGTCTTTAAGTTTCAGATTATTCACGAATTTTATTTTCGATGGATTTCGAACACTTCCAATGACATCGATAAAATAGTCTTGATTGAAATCGTTGTTGGATAATACTTTGATTTTATCACCAAACATTATGGGAATATTGTTGGGGTCGGTAGAATGTTCAAGGTTATTAAGATCTACTTTTATTGCATCAGATTCGAGCGAATTACTACCGCGCATAATAAATGCTCTGGGGGTAAATGCATCTGGTGTAAGCCCTCCGGCCTTTTTGATGATATCAAACAGCTTTTCATTGGGACGAAGTTCGTAATCATCAGGGTATGCTACTGAACCTTCTATAGACACTACATTTTTAAGACCTTCGTTGATAGATTTGATGGATACTACATCGCCATCTTTGAGTGGAAGGTCTAGATACGAGGCTTTGTTGTAGGTGTCAAAAATTTGTTTGCCCGGAATGTCTATGTATTTTTCTTCTTCGTTTGATACCGTTTTGACATGTATTAGACTATTACGTGCATTGAAACTGGGACCGCCCGAAAATTCAATTAAATCTCTGAGCCCTTCGTCAGCGGTAAGCTGGTAATACATAGGTCTTTTAAATAAACCCGATGCGTTTACTAATTTGTCATACACATCTACATAGATATAATCGTTGTCTTCCAAGTAAACTTCTTCTGCATTTTTTCCACTTTTAAGATACTTGTACAGATCGATAACTTCCACTGTTCTGCCATATCGTTTAACCTCTATTCGTCGCATATTACCAATATCTGTTAATCCACCAGCAATAAATAAGGCATTTAGAGCGGTATTGAATGCCGATATGGTATACGTACCACCTCGTAGCACTTCGCCAAGCACAGTAACTTTTATTGTTCGTGATTTTCCCATCTGTACTTCCACTTGTGAATTGGAAGGGATTACTTTTTTGAAACGGCTGGCTATAGTTCTTGTGGCATTATCCAAGGTCATACCCTGAAGGTATATTTTGCCTATCAGTCTGGGGAAAATACTACCATCTCTGCTGATGATATAATTTTGCTGGTGCTCAGCGGCTCCCCATACAGAAACTAAAATCTCATCACCAGGGCCAAGTCTATAATCAAGTGGTGGCGCTACAGGAGAGCGGTCTGATAATTCGAAAGCATTACTCTTAAAAAAATTAGATCCATAAACTTGTTTTTTGCCAATTTGAACATCGTCTCTCTCTTTTTGATCTTTAAATAGATCCTCTTTGCTTGCATCTGAATCGTCAGATGGGTCAATCCCTAGAAATTTTAAATATTCCGGATCATCTTTGTACTTTTGTATTAGTAGTTGTCTTTCTATATCTTGCCCTTTTGAGTTCATGTCCCTGAACATTTCGGGAGAAAGTTCTTTGCTTAAGTTTTCTTTGTTTTTGCTATTAGGTATGTTTTTATTTTGATTATCCTCTTCTCGTCTTGCATCCTTCAAAAAATTCGTTTTTGAATTAGGATCATTGTATGGATTTTGACTGTATGGATTTTGACTGTATGGATTTTGTATCGATGGAGTAGTCTGGCGTGGTGGTTGACCTTGTGTTTGATCAGTTCCTCCTGTGCCATTGGCGCCGCCAGTTTGAGCGTAAACGAAATTATGTAGAAATACAGCGAAGAGTAAAATTAAAATTTTTTTCATATCTGTCGGCAAAGATAATGAATTATATAGCTTTTCTGAGTGTATTATAAACTTCAATGAATTCATTCCAAATGTCATTAAGAACTTCTTTGGCAGGTTTGATTTCATCTATTATAGCGGATACTTGACCGATTTCCAGTTCGCCATCAAGCAAATTACCTTCGAACATGCCAAGCTTGGCTCTGCCTTTTCCTAATAATTCATTGAGTTCTTCTTTGGATGCGGCATTGTTCTCTGCTTCTTTGACTTTGGTATAGAAGCTATTTTTGAGAAGTCGAACAGGAGTAAGTTGTTTTAGTACGAGTTCCGTATCGCCTTCGTTGGCATTTACGATTTCTTGCTTAAAGGCTTCATGGCTCGATGCTTCGGGTGTGCACACAAAGCGACTTCCGACTTGTACGCCCTCTGCACCGAGTACCATTGCAGCCATCATTGCAGAACCTGTAGCTATGCCCCCGGCGGCTATAAGAGGTATCGAAAGTACTTTTTGTACAGCGGGTATCAGGCACATGGTAGTGGTTTCCTCTCTGCCATTGTGCCCCCCGGCTTCGAATCCCTCAGCGATTACTGCATCTACACCGGCATCTTGGCATTTGAGAGCTAGCTTGGATGAAGATACCACATGCATTACACGTATACCTTCTTTCTGGAGTATGGATGTC
>DAIUCL010000133.1:0-7707 GCA_036846185.1 Chitinophagaceae bacterium | reverse complement strand
TTGGCAGAATGATTTTTGTGGAACTACATACCGGTGTTGCTTTTTTGTAAGGGGACAAGCTATGGGATACATGTCGATGCAAAGCCCCTTTAGATAATTGACTATGGCAAGGATCTCATACTATACTTGCACCGATTGCTGATATGCTTACTTTGCCGAAAGGCTGCCGTGCCTGTAAGGCGCCGAGGAACGAGGCGGTGCGAAGCTTGCGAAGCACGGAAGCGTAGCGTACCCTGTAAGGGACGGATGTATGCCGAAGCTGATTCGGTGATGATAGCCCCTAGGGTATTTTTCTATGCTGTGATTAGTCGATGAGTAGCTTGCGTACGATGCGATGATGGTCGCTGTGTATACTCAGTGTATAAACTCCTTTGGGGAGCTTGGGTAATTGAATGTTTGTTTTGGACTCAGTCGTGGCCGATTCCCAGAGCTGGTCGCCAAGGAGTGAATGAACACGCAGTGTAGCGCCTTGCAAATGGGTGGGAAGCTCTATGGTAATGTTGCCTTGTGATGGATTGGGATAGATATTGATAGAAGTCTGGGAAGCATTGTCGAGTGCTGTAGGCCAGTTGACTTGAGTGATTTTGAACCAGTTATTGTTGAGATCAAAAAATACATTGCCGCGAGCTTTTACTTTCACTCGGCAGAAGTTGGCATTTTCGTTGGGGCTAAAGATGGTTGCGGTGCCGGTATTGGGTAAGTTTACACCCATATGATGTGGCCATGTTTTGCCACTGTCGGTCGATACAAAGATGTCTACATGTGTCGCGTCGAAAGGCGCTTGATCAGTACCGGCTACATTCCACGTGATGGTTTGTTGTGAGCCACCCATCCATTCTATGCCATTGCTATTCTGACTGGTGACACGGAAGGAATCAGGTATTTGGCGTACATCGAGTACGATGGAATCCAGGCTGGTATAGAAAGCGCCATAGCCATTGTTGATATCGCGGAGGGTGCAGCGAAATCGGAGAAGGCGAGAGTTGACGGGTAGTATTTCGCCTTTGTACGATTCGGTATTTTTGATCAGTTCTCGCCATTGAGGCACGGTGCGAATAGGTGACGAACTAGGGCGGAAGGAGCGTGTGATAGGAGCAAGGGTAGATACTGCATTCCACGCCCCCCCGTTGCCACCGGCATCGTATTGTTCCCAGCAGTAGGTGAGGGGATTATTGTCGGGGTCGCTGCCGCTTGCTGTCATTTCGAAGGGAGTATTATGAGGGATGATATAGGTTTGCTTGATAGGCGCAAGTGTAGGTAGCTGATTGTTGGAAGCAGTGGTAGCTGCGCAGGCGAGTACTCCATTTCCGGTCATTTGTTCGAGGCTACGTATATGATAGTAGTCGTCGCTATTATTTTGGATATTGTCTGATCCGCAGATGCCGGCATAGCCCATGATCGTGGTGGCGCTACCTATTTCGAAGGCGCTGCCGCCACTACGATTGCCTTGGCAGGAGCCGGTGATGGAGTTGAAGGTATGTTGGCCACCGTATTGATGTCCCATTTCGTGAGCTACATAGTCGATATCGAAGGGGTCGCCTACGGGGTTGGGGGAGCCGGTCACGCCACGAGCTTTGTTGTTGTTGCTGCATACGCTGGAAAGCTGTGCTATACCACCCCCTCCGGTGCTGAATACATGACCGATGTCGTAGTTGGCAGAGCCTATACGATTAGTGACGGTAGTTTGATTTTGACCGAGCATGGTTGATCCGTTATTGTTGGTATAGGGATCGTTGCTTCCCGGTAAGAAGATGAGTGTATCATTGTTGGCAATGATATTGAGCCTCCAAGAGAACTCACGTTCGAAAACGCCATTGACTCGATTCATGGTAGTGACCATGGCACTAAGTACACTAGCTTTGGTGGGTGTGGGGCCACCTACTGCTGCCGAGTATTCTTCGGTGCAAGCAAGGGCAAGGCGATAAGTTCTTTTCTGTGTGCCGTTTTGTTTGTAAGAGAGTTGTGGTGTTGTTTCGCCGGTGATATTAATTGCTTCGGAGGGGCGTATGAGTTCGTGTTCTTCATCTACACTACAATGCATACGATGATGCAGGGGTTTACTATATTGGTTTTTGTAGAAGACAATATACCAGTCGCTGTTTACATTAGTATAAGGGTCTATAAAGTAAGTGTGGTCGCCAGCGAAGACTTTGGCATGAAAACCGAAGAGGGTATAGTCTATTTTGGCTGTAATCCAAGGGTCTTTTACACTGACTGCGGTATAGGTTTTGATATCACTGTATTTGCGGGCAAGCTCCTCTTCCATCATGGGAGCTTCTACTATTTGGAAATCCATGCTACCGCCATCGGGTGTGGGTAGCGATAGGTAGGCCTGAGTACCGGTATTTTCCATAGGGATGGTAGACTGAAACAATTTGTAGGCCGTTTCGTTAAGTTTTACGAGCTGGTAGTTTTGTGGAAACAGTTTGCGTTCGCCGGGAGCTTTCACTTCTTTATCATTGGATCTGGTCCACAGTTTGTCAAAGCTGATGGCGTTGGCCAAGGGTTGTAATGCAAAAAATAGGGAGAAAAGGAGTGTGATTTTTTTCATAGACGATTATCTTCTTGTTTCGAATTCTTGTTTGATAAAATTGGGGTCGTTTTTGCTGTAATGAGCGAAATAGTATCGATTATTATGTTTGAACGACTGGATAAAATACGTTTCACCTTCATGTCGAATCATGATACGGATGGATTCGCCATCACTTTCAATACGGGCATCGTTGAGCGGATTTGTTTTTTGGCTGGCGGCAAAAGACATGATGTTTGGGTACTTTGCTTGGAGAGCAGAGTCCATCGTTTCGTTGCGTACGATATCGTATTCGTTACATATCATCACATCGCCTAGGTAGAGGGGGAGGGTGATTTGTTTGTCGGACTCTTTGAAAGGTATAGAGCGAAGATGATTCAGAAAGCTGGTAAAATTGATCGTCGTAAGCTTGTATTGAGCAGGGGCTTGAAATCCGGCCGGGAAGGCAAAGTTGATTTTGGAGGCAAGAAACCATGCAGGCATCGATTGATTAGCGCTACAAAGGAGCGCCGCATTATTGAATTCAGACTTTGCTGATTCCACGACAGGAGCCGGTTTGGTGCTGATTTGTTTTTTGGGTATACTACGTTTTCGACGTTTAGATTGGGCATCTGCTTGATAAGAGAGCAGCGACAATAGCATTGTAGCAGAGAGGATATATTTAAGCATATCGATATTAGTTTTAAATTGCATGTTGCAACACGCACATGATACGTGCTAACTAGGTAAAAGTACAAAAACTTACTCGAAATCTGTAAAAATTGCGGTAAAAGTTGCCATTTCTCTCGGCTTGCCAAACACATGCCAGTTGCCTTTGTAGTGAATTTCGTATGGGATGAGTGACTGTGCATGTTTTTTAAGTTTGACATACATAAGTACATCAAAGTCGTATAATAAAGTACGGTAAGACAAGGAATAGTCTCTGGCTACAATGGCCATATCGGACACCCGAAACCAGGTTTTGAGTTCATTGATAACGACATCAGTTTTATATTCTTTTTTGGGAATGGCTTTGAAGATATAACAGTCTTCACCCTGATAGGATTCCCTACTCAATGTGAAACGGTATTTTTCGATATAGGGTTTTTCGAAAATAGCCACATTATCGCCGATGCCCGGTATACCTTGTATTCGCTGCCCGGGATTAAAGATTAGTTTGCGTAGTTGCTCTTCATACTTGGCTGTATATGATTTTTTAGAATTGGAAGTATTGGCTTTGGTATTACATACTGTATCTTTCGTAAAAAAGAGATGAGCATATAGCTTAGCGGTATAGTAGTTGTACTCATTCTTTCGGGTAAAAAAATCGCCACTGTGTTTTTCGCTCACGGTACTCATAGATCTGCAGGAATGATTATACACTTGTTTGGTCTGGCTATGATAAGTGGCTTTTGGCTCACCTTTTTTGTCATCTATCACAATGTCGTTATACATGGTATACGATTCAAAACGAAGATTTTTAAAAGCATGATAAAAAGTGGTGTCCTCTTTTAGTTGATGGATAAATTGATCGATATCAAACCCGCTATGCATATCTCTTACGACCACATCGCTCAATATGATACCCTGATAGATTTTGGCTGAGTCCTTACTCTGTGCATTCACACAAGGGTATATTGCAATAAGTATGAGGAAAGTACAAACTAAAAACAGTATTTTTGAATCATAATACCACCGCCATGTCCAGGACAGTCTATTTAATAGTATGTATGATTTTCTTTTTTTCATTTCATGCCGGAGCCGCTAGCCAATATCGTAGCGATACCTTAGATATACGCAAAACTATCATCAAATTTACGATTACCGATTTTGTAACTAAAAATATTTCGGCGCATACCCGCCTTGATGTAAAAAGC
This sequence comes from Chitinophagaceae bacterium, assembly GCA_036846185.1. GTDB lineage: Bacteria > Bacteroidota > Bacteroidia > Chitinophagales > Chitinophagaceae > OLB11. The sequence goes on along the minus strand of DAIUCL010000133.1, from coordinate 3,321 downwards.
AAAGTGAATAATCTTAGTTACCTGCTATTCGATTTGGAGGGATTGCAAGTAGACAGTGTCAAGTGGCAAGGACTAGCTTGTACATACTCTCATCTTGGTATGAATTTGCAGATCACTCTGCCTGCTGCTATGAGTCAGAACGATACCGCTCTCGTAGATGTATATTATAGAGGGGTTCCACTCACCGATGCTACATGGGGTGGTTTTTATTTTGTGGGCAATTATGGTTTTCAGATGGGAGTGGGGTTCAATGCTCAGCCTCATAGTTTTGGACGAACCTGGCATCCTTGTTTCGACAATTTTGTTGAGCGTAGTTCGTATGAATTTTTTATCACCACCACCTCCGATAAGATGGCGGTATGCAATGGTCTCTTGCAAGATAGTACCCTTCATCCAGACAATACCATCACTTGGCACTGGAACTTGGAAGAGTCCTTGCCTTCGTACCTGGCTTCTGTAGCGGTATGTCAGTATGTGATGGTGTCCAAGGTGCTTCAGGGTTCGCAGGGTAATATTCCGGCTCATATAGCCTGCGAAGCAGTCGATACGACCAAGGTACAAGGCTCGTTTGCCCATTTACAAGAGTCATTTACGATGCTAGAACAGTCATTTGGCAATCACCAGTGGCCTCGTGTAGGTTATTCATTAGTTCCTTTCAATGCCGGCGCTATGGAGCATGCCACCAATATACATATCGGCAAGGCATTTATCGATGGTACACTCAACTACGAAACACTCATCGCACACGAACTAGCTCATCATTGGTGGGGCGATTTGGTTACCTGTAGCACAGCAGGTGATATGTGGCTCAATGAGGGCTTTGCCAGCTATTGCGAATTTTTGCATCAAGAATACACCTATGGCACAGCCTCTTATCAGGAGGCCATTCGGCAAAATCATTACAAGGTATTAAGCTCCGCCCATATCACCGACAATGGTTATAGATCTGTAGCCAATATGGACAGCAATTATACCTATGGCCCCACCGTATATCTCAAAGGTGCCGATATGATACATACACTCCGAAGCTATATGGGCGACAGTGCATTCTTTGCGGTACTCACACAGTTCGTGCAGACTCATCCCTTTCAGCCCATTCACACTACTATGCTCAAAGATTATATAGCCACACACAGCTCCGTGCTCAACAATCATTTTTTTAGCGGATGGATCGAGCAGAAAGGGTTTCCTCATTTTTCTATCGATTCTGTTCGCCATCAGGCAGTGGGAGGCGGCTACGAAGTCACAGTGAGTTTGCGACAGCGACAGCATCAAAATCCCCAAAAAGTAGATTACACACCCTTTGAATTGGCATTTTATAGTCCGCAATTCGAATCACAAACACATCGATTCTCATTTTGGGGCGAATGCACACAATTCAAAATATGGCTTCCATTCATTCCTGCTATGGTCGTGCTAGATCCACTCGATCGGATTTCTGATGCCTCCACACAAGACACAAAAATGATCAAATCGATCGGTACAATCAATATGCCCTTAGCTAAAAGCAGAGTGATCTGCAAGTCCATGCTATCCACTTCCGATTCTACCTTGCTTCATATTACACACCACTGGCGTGCACCCGACCGTTTCCAGCCGGGTAGCATCATACAAGGCTATCACCTCAGCGACACTCGTTACTGGACGGTAGAAGGAGTAAATACTGCCAATATCAGCAGCGGCTTATTGCATTTTGTATACGATGCAGGGGCCAACAATAGTTATCTCGATAGTACCTGGATCAATAATACCGAAGATAGTATCCGACTATTTTACAGACGCGATGCCGGCGAAGACTGGCAATTTGCCAACGATAGCTTGCGCACCGGTGCTCCTAACGATCGCTATGGCAATATATATGCGCTGGCTATTCTCCCAGGCGAGTATTGTCTGGGTATCAAGAAAGCCACCTATCTCGATCCGGTTCTGTCTGATATCCCTTCAGGTTGCCAACTTGTATTGGAAATACCGCACCCTACTATCGATTCAGACAGATCCATTCAATTGTATCCTAATCCCACCCAAGGCCAACTACACATTTCCGGGCTTACACCCCACCACAGTTATAGGATAGAGGTCACTAATACATATGGCAAAAGGCTACAGCAGTTCACCATAAAGCCACATCAACAGCAGCATACGCTAGAAATAAAAGGGGATACACCATCTTTACATTTCATTCATATTTTCAATCTAGATTCAGGTAAGCGACACATCGAAAAATGCTTGCTGCAATAATCTACCATTTTCTATTTCACATAATTTCAATAGAATAATGTTCATTTTCTGGGCGGCACACACGCTATCCGCTTCAAGTCCTCGTGAGGGAGTCTGTGCTGCCTGGTCGTGGAGCGGGCTTCGTTCCTCCGCCTCTCCACTCCCGTCATCACTAGCCTCCCTCCCTGTGGGCTTTTCGCTACTATCGTTGCCGCTACGATATACCGCATACATGGCGTGTACTCTGTTTATTACAAAGGCTTTTTTTTGTTGCAACTGCTCTTTTGCGACTTTTTCGAAGCAGCAATTGTTAATTATTTTTTTTATTTCCCCAAAGTTGTATATTTGTTAAACCAAATCCATCACTAAAAAAAATATACGCTATGAAACATGCACACACAACAACTAGACTAGGCAAAAATTGCCCCCCCAATTTACATTTTATTAACTATTTTACTGTGTAGTAGTATGCTGCGAGCGCAAGTACCCAACAATACATTCATGTTTCAGCATGATCCGGCGCTATGGCATCAGAATACAGATGCAACCGTGATGCAAAAATTCGCACAGTCTTCGCAGTTTCCGGAAGGGGTAGTGCAATTTCAATCTCTTACTCAAATAAATGCATCTCCAACTCCCAATTATATGTATATGCAGGTTACGTTGAGTGATGGAGTTGGTAGTATTTTGAGAAATGATATCTATCGTTTGCCGGGCAATGAAGACATGATACCAAACGCATGTGCCTATCACGATAGTATACGACAATACATAGTTACCGGTGTATATGTGTTGGATGCAACCAATAACAAATATGGTACTTGGTATATGTTATTTGATGAAAATTTGAATCCAATCGCTCTCAATAACTTTTATTTTTCGAGTGCAAACAATTCCAATTATATTCCTTTTTCATCTACATTGGAGTCTACTTTCGTTACGGATGTAAGCCCGGTTTATGGTCAAGATACCGATCGGCATTTTGTATTCACCGGTGTGATACTAGAAAATGGTAACGATCCTCACCCTCGACCTAATTTCATCAGTGCTCCCACGCATAGACGATTATTTATTAGCATTTTGAACGCAACTACACAGACAATG
>DAIUCL010000132.1:0-7874 GCA_036846185.1 Chitinophagaceae bacterium | reverse complement strand
ACATCTTTTTTTTGCAATACTACAATAAAAAAGATGTGGGTACACGGTAGGATTGTAGCGGCATCCTGCCACACATTATATGGCATATTTGATATTGAGCTGTGGCTCTACTGTGTGGCAGATATAGCGAAAAGCGGGAAGTAGCTGAGTGATGTGATGGAGATTAGCTCCTTAAAAAAATAGTTTTACCCCTGATGTATTGTATGGTGTAAGGGCTATATGATGTATATTTGGGTATGATTCAAAAATGGATTGTAAATAGTATGGAGCTGGAGCGAGATTTTGTAAACATGCCGGCTGCGTTATATAAAGAGGATAGGGCTTATATAAGGCCTTTGGATAAGGATATAGAGGAGGTGTTTGATACGAAAAAGAATAAATTTTTTCGGCATGGAGAGTGTGAGCGCTGGTTGTATGTGGATGAAAAGGGGCAGTATGTAGCACGACTGGCAGTATTTGTGTATAAGAAGTATGCTCAGGAGCAGCCTACGGGCGGTATTGGTTTTTTTGAATGTATCAATGATCAGGAACTTGCCAATAGGATATTTGATGAGGCGAAGGAATGGCTAATGGCTAGAGGTATGGAGGCTATGGATGGACCTATCAATTTTGGGGAACGCGATCGATGGTGGGGTTTGCTGGTGAGTGGTTTTGATGAGCCCTTGTATTGTATGAATTATAATCCGCCGTATTATCAAGCTTTGTTTGAGAATTTTGGTTTTAAGGTGTATTTTCATCAATTGTGTTTTGGGATGAGTGTGAGTACTGCATTGTCTGATAAGATGTATCGCTGGCATGCGCATTATGAGGCCGATCCTGATTTTAGTGTAAGGCATATTGAAAAGGCTGATTTGGATAGATATGCTGCCGATTTTACCACTATATACAATAAGGCTTGGGCAAAACATGGTGGTGGAAAAACGATGGAACTTAAGCAAGCAAAGTTGATCTTTTCGAAGATGAAACCGATTATTGATGAAAAAATTGCTTGGTTTGTGTATCATAAGAATGAGCCTATAGGCATGTGGATTAATATTCCTGATTTGAATCAGTATTTCAAACATTTCAAAGGTCGATTTGGATTATGGCAAAAATTACATTTTTTATATCTCAAATGGACGGGAGCCTGTAAGCGCTTTGTGGGTGTGGTATATGGAATAGTGCCCGAATGGCAAGGTAAAGGTACGGATGCTTATATGATTGTAGAATGTGCTAAATATGTGCAACATTCGAATAAGTATACTAAGTATGAAATGCAATGGATAGGCGACTTTAATCCCAAAATGGTGAATCTGGCCCATAATCTGGAAGCACATGAGGTGCGACGATTGTCAACCTATCGCTACTTATTTGATAGAAATAAGGAGTTTGTAAGGCATCCAACACTTGGATAATGGAGTTAGGGATTATAGGCTTGTTGATTTTTTATATTGTAACACAGTAGTATAGCTAAAAAGGCAAAAAAAAGGTTTGTCGTGGTGACAACCCTTGTGATCCCGATGGGATCTTGTCTATATCTTCGTAACACCTCATTCCATTTGGTTTGAGTGTCAAACTATAAATATTGTGTTATATGAAACTACGCAAAGTCCATCAACAATACAATAGGTTTTGAGTGTGTATTCTTGTCTAGTTATCAAAACCACATGTTTCAACTGTATTATCGAGGTCCAATGACTTGTTCGATATACGCCACCCCATTCTGATTTTCAATTAGCTTGACACAGTTGGTAATTGAAAAGGTATGCATGAATGAATGGTGGGTTGTTAGCACAGCATCTTGTAATGCCTGATTTTCTTCTAAATCACAAATGACTAATCCGATTTCTTGACACTCACTTTTTTGAAATGTGTCTAGAATGTGATTTTTGTATTGTGTGGTTTGCAAATGTACTAATGATGTTAGCTACTTTGTCCTTATCACCATTGCACATATTATTTTCAAGCCACTGAGAAACCATCGTTTCAGACCATTCAATAGCTTTTTTACAAGCACCTAATAAAGTAGGGTGATATTTTCCAATGATAGTTTGCCAAAGTAATGCAGCATGAGGATTTTTCTTTATGTCATTTTTAGCCTCTTCAAATTCATCTAAAATTGCTTGACACGCTAAGCCCCCCATTTAGGGATCAATTGGACCTAAATTAGAATGCTTACCCATTACAATTTCTTTAGACGCTAATGCTATCATAGTACCTGCAGACATAGAAATTTGTGGAACGATTACACGAATATCTTTATCAAACATACAGTATAGATAATCCACAATAGATTCTGTTGCCGCAATATCGCCTCCTGGTGTATGAAGAATCAAGTCAAGACCTTAAGTTCTAACAAGTTTATTAATAGCTAACATGAAGCCAGACTTGTCCTTATCGCTTACAGCAGTATCAGCTGCCTGTGGCTTTTGCAACCAACCAGAATAATAAGCTATTGTGTTTCTGCCTGTTATTTCAGAAACTAGTTTTAAGTATTTTCTCCGAACCGCATCTAACGGATTACCTGCAGGATTTCTTTTCTTCTTGAATTTCAAGAATCACTTCACTCCAATTTGGCATACTTTAAAATCCTTTTATTAATGTAGTGCTACCTAATGAAATAACAGGAGTGTATCTTTCATCATACATTGAAAGTTTTTGAAAATAATCACCATCTTTTGTCCATTCAGTTTGAATAGTAACCGTGTTGATGGAATGCATTATTTGTTCATACTCTTGGATAAATTCAACAGCCTCATAAGAGATTTCTTTAATGATTTTTTGTTGCTCCATAGGTCATATATAAAAAAACAGTTTAAAGAATAAATAATATTAACAAAATAATAGGTACACATAAAAGATTTTTCTATTTACAGAAAGGTAAAAACATGTACATAAAAAAATCCTCAAAGTTTTTAATTTTGAGGATTTTACTTTCGCCTTTGTGATCCCGCTGGGACTCGAACCCAGGACCCATACATTAAAAGTGTATTGCTCTACCAACTGAGCTACGGAATCCCTTCAGAACAATACTGAATTGTTCAAAAATGGAGTGCAAATGTAGAAAAAATAATTAAAAAACAAACCATTTCTTAAAAGTATTTTTGTACCCCATGACAAATTATTTCCAAGACAAGGTAGTACTAGTTACCGGAGCCACATCAGGGATAGGCAAAGCATTGGCGCTAAATCTGCTAAAACAGGGTGCTTTTGTATCGGTTTGTGCCCGTCAGGAGTCCCGTTTACAAGAGTTGCAACTTATAGCAAATCATCCAAATCTATGCTGTATCGTGGCCGACGTGAGTCGAGAAGACGATTGCAAACGATTTGTAGAAGAAAGTGTAAAGCGATTTGGTGCTATCGATGTACTCATTAATAATGCCGGTATCAGTATGCGAGCCTTGTTCACAGAAGTTCATTTGGATGTACTTAGGCAGTCTATGGATATTAATTTTTGGGGTACCGTATATTGCTGCAAATATGCACTGCCTTATATACTAAAGCGCAAAGGAAGTATAGCCGGTATTTCATCAATTGCAGGTTATAAAGGTCTGCCCTGCCGTACAGGCTATAGTGCTTCCAAGTTTGCCATGCAAGGATTTCTGGAATCCTTACGAATCGAAAATCTGTATAACGGCGTCAATGTATTATGGGTATCTCCCGGATTTGTAGCGTCTAATATTCGCAATACTGCTCTCAATGCCGAAGGCAAATCCCAAACAGAAACACCACTCGACGAAAAAAAACTCATGAGTGCAGAGCAGTGTGCATCACTCATTTTGAGGGCTATCCAACAAAGGAAGCGTAGTCTGATAATGACACTGCAAGGAAAGATGACCGTTTGGTTCAATAAATTTCTGCCCGGATTTGTCGACAAGCAAGTCTATAAGCATTTTGCTAACGAACCCGATTCGCCACTTTCAGTGCGCTAATTATTCCAATTCAGCAACCGCTATATCTTATACAACCACAGCCTCATGCATACAAGTGCCGAAAAAACAAGTTTTACCAGCTACCAAAAATGGGTTATAGCCATACTGGCACTCCTGCAATTTACCGTAGTACTCGACTTTATGATACTATCACCACTGGGTGACATACTCATGAAGCAATTACAAATGACCACCTCACAATTTGGCACTGTGGTCTCCGCTTATGCTATCAGCGCTGGCATATCCGGATTTTTGGCAGCAGGCATCGCCGACCGATTCGACCGCAAGCGGCTTCTACTTTTTTTTTATATAGGATTTATTATAGGTACTATCTCCTGCGGATTGGCATATAATTACCAAAGCTTGTTTGCTGCTCGTATGCTCACGGGCGTTTTTGGCGGCGTCATCAGTTCTATCTCCATGGCGATCATCACTGATCTATTTTCATTACAGCAGCGCGGTCGAGTCATGGGTACAGTACAGACGGCCTTTGCAGGTAGCCAAATACTCGGGATACCCCTCGGATTATACATAGCCGACAAGCTCTCGTGGAGTGCTACTTTTTACATGGTAGCTCTACTAGGAATAGCCGTAGGATTACTCTTGGTAGCAAAACTAAAACCCATCAATGCACACCTTGTTATCGCAAGTACCAAGTCGCCCCTTCTACACCTATGGCATACCATCCGCAAAAGAGATTACAGAATTGGATTTTTGGCCACTTCCATGCTCTCATTAGGAGGTTTTCTGCTTATGCCATTCACCAGCGCCTTCTTGGTCAATAATGTATCCATAGCCCAGTCCCAACTGCCAATGCTGTTTTTTGCCACCGGAGTAGCATCCATCATTATCATGCCCATTGTAGGACGCATAGCCGACAAACACGACAAATTTCGACTATTCACCATAGGCTCTGTCATTGCCGCTATTATGGTCGTCATCTATTGCAATCTCAGCACCTCACCCCTATGGCTTGTTATTGGTATCAACGTCGTCCTCTTTATGGGCATCATGAGCCGTATGGTACCTGCCATGGCACTCAACTCTGCCATGCCCGATCTGCACGACCGAGGAGCCTATATGAGTATCAACTCCTCTTTACAACAACTCTCAGGGGGTATTGCAGCCCTATCAGCAGGGCTCATAGTACACCAAGCACACGACTCAGCCCCCTTACAACACTTCGATACCCTCGGCTATGTTATGGTAGCCATCATGGCTATTACTTTAGTGTTAGTATACCGAGTGGATCGGATCATCAAGTCGCAACATCACTCCTAAAACCCTCTGGGCGGCTGACACGCTATCCGCTTCAAGTCCTCCGTTGAGTGTGGTTTTTTCTACGTCACCGAAGTAGCTTCCTGTGGTCGCTCTTCGCTGTCTCGAAAAAAATCCACACTTAACGTGCGGGCTTTTCGCTACTATCGTTGCCGCAACAATACCCTAGGTCACAAAAAAACAGAATGCAATATAAAAGATAATAGCTCATACAAATATCTTGTAAAGAAGAACAATAAGACGTAAACATATAATCACAATACATTCTTATCTTCACACCCTAAAAAATTTCAAACGACATGAATACACCCTTTGTACATAGAATAGCACAAGAACTGCAAGAAATACGTGAAGCAGGCCTCTACAAAGAAGAACGAATCATCAGCACCGAACAAGGTGCCCATATCACTGCCAACGGAAAAGAAGTGCTCAACTTTTGTGCCAACAACTACCTCGGTTTATCCTCTCACCCCAATGTACTGCAAGCTGCACATCGAGCACTAGAAGAGCGAGGCTATGGACTCAGTAGTGTACGATTCATCTGCGGTACTCAAGATATTCACAAAGAACTCGAAGCCAAGTTATCCGCATTTCTAGGCACAGAAGACACCATCCTCTATGCCGCCGCATTTGATGCCAATGGAGGGGTATTCGAACCCCTGCTCAACGAGCAAGATGCCATCATCTCCGATGAACTCAATCATGCCTCTATCATCGATGGCATACGCCTTTGCAAAGCAGAGCGACACCGCTACAAACACAATGATATGGCAGACCTGGAAGCCAAACTCATCGCCACACAACACTGTCGTAGCCGAATGATTGCTACCGACAGCGTATTCAGTATGGATGGCACTATAGCACAGCTAGATGTTATCTGCGCATTAGCCGAAAAATATAATGCCATATTGATGATAGATGAATGCCACTCTAGTGGCTTCATGGGAAAAACAGGAAGAGGAGTACACGAACACTGTGGAGTACTCGGCAAAATAGATATCATTACCGGCACACTTGGCAAAGCGCTGGGAGGAGCCAGTGGAGGTTTCACTTCCGGTAGCAAAGAAGTAATCGCTATGCTCCGACAAAAAAGCAGACCCTACTTATTTAGCAATACAGTAGCACCTGCCGTAGTAGGCGCATCGATAGCTGTACTAGATATGATTTCCGAAACCACTGCCCTGCGAGATACACTCGAAGAAAACACTCGCTATTTCAGACAACAGATCACAGCCGCCGGCTTCGATATAAAACCCGGCATACATCCCATAGTTCCTATAATGCTCTATGACGCTGTATTGGCTCAAAAGATGGCTTCACGCATGTTAGAAGAAGGCATCTATGTTGTAGGATTCTTTTATCCGGTAGTAGCCAAAGGCAATGCCCGTATACGTGTACAAATCAGTGCTGCCCATAGTAGAGAAGACCTCGACAGATGTATAGCGGCCTTTACCAAAGTAGGACGTGAGTTAGGTGTCGTATCCTAAATATTCTCAAGAGGATTATCACCAAAGTAAAATTTGTATATAACAAAGGGGTCTATTTCGTAGATCACTTTGTTCATTATCCAAAGTATTATATTAGACATTTTAACTGAAGATAATAGAATATCATATATCTGCCTCAGTGTTACATAGGCAACTCAATAATCACCATAGTGCCAAGCGGCTCACCTAGTGGTCCTACTTTGTCAATAATTTTAAAATCTAAATCTTTGAATGTATGCTGAAGTATCTCCAAGCGTTTTTTATTGGCATTCATAGCAAAGGATTTATGCTTCTTTTTAAAGGCATTCAAGTCTTCACTACGTTTTCTCCCTACCCCATTATCATCCACTTCAATATGAAGTTTGTCATTTTTCTTTTGAAAACGAATATGTAATTCCCTATTCGTTTTTTTGTGCAAAAGCCCATGTTTCACGGCATTTTCTACATATGGCTGAATCAGCATAGAAGGTATACGTGTATTTTCTTTAGAAATAAGGGGGTCTACAGAAATCTTATAAAAAAATGAATCTTCAAATCGCATCTTCTCTAACTCTAGGTATAAATTCAAGGCATTAATCTCTTCATCCAACGTCACTGTATCCTTATTACTCATTTCAAGGATAGAGCGAGTCAGTTCTGAAAAGTTACTAATGTAGATGCTTGCATTTTTTTTATCATTAAGGTAGATATAGGACTGTATGGTATTTAATGCATTAAACAAAAAATGAGGATTCATTTGAGATTTGATACTCGACAATATAGATTTGTCCAGTTCATTTTCGAGTTGCATTTTAGCCTTTTTTAAGGCAAATTCATTTCGCTGCCTACGGATAATACTGAGCATAGCAAGACGTGTAAAAAAAGCAATTAAAATTCCCACTATACTGAAAAACCACCACGTTTGCCAAAAAGGCTTTTTAATAATGAATTCATAAGTGACTGAATCATCATTGTAAAGTATACCATCCACCAAAGGAGCGATAGAAAGTGTATATGAGCTGGGCACCAAATTGTTCAGATTAATCTCCCGTTGACCTACAGGAAGAGGTATCCATTCATCATCATTGATGGAATAAGCTGCTTGAGTTTTAGTAGCATTACGTATAGACAGAAGATGAAAGTCAATATGTATATTTTTAGTTTCATAACTCAAGGCTACCTTCTCTGATAGATTAAGAGATTTATGATCGGTTTTTAC
>DAIUCL010000131.1:0-7922 GCA_036846185.1 Chitinophagaceae bacterium | reverse complement strand
TATGCCTCACAGCTTGCCTCCCGAGGACTAGGAACGGACAGCCTGGCTGCCGCCCAAAAACATTATTAATTCTTTGATTTAACATTACTCTATTTCGAAGTAGGCGATAATGTGCTGTTTTAGGAGCAAGTCTTGTTGTTTGAGATTTTCGGCGGGTGGATTTTCGACCAGTTTGTAATGAGGCCAACCATCCTTGTCATGACCGTCGTATTCGTAATATCCGCTTTGAGAGAGCAGAGCACAAACGGCGATATGCATGAGGTCTTGTTTTTGTTCTTTGGTAAAATCTTTGTCGGGAACAGTACCCAGTTCATTAATGCCGATAAGGTAGAGGATGGCTTCCATATCGGGTTTTTTTTGAAAGCGTTCTTTGAGTAAAGTTTCAACCTTGAGCCATTTTTCTTGCAATTCGAGTTCTTCAATTAAATTCATGATTCAAAAATACGTGACATTAAATTTAGCTGTACTTTTATCGGAAACTTTCTATCGAATAGTGGTAGATTTAAGAGAAGGATAACTGATTTATATCGTAAAATGAAATTTAGATTATTGCTTATAGGTATATTATGTAGTTTTTCATTAATAATGAGAGCTCAGTATACCTTTGAACTGCGAGTAGACAATGTAGCGAGGATTGGTAATCAGGATTTGTTTTCGTTGAGCGGTGTGATTGAGGCAGGCAGAGTAGAGTCGGGTAAAACATATTATACGGATAAGGGGGTAAAGTTTGAGGTGAAAAATATCATATCATCAAAATCGGCTACATCGGTACCGGTAGCTACTGATCAGGAGAGTGTATCGCTGAGTATAGCTACAGAGCATTTTGATGTGATACGACATGAGGTACTTCGCTGTATTAGTAGCAGGCCTGGCGTATTGGGTCAGCAGGTAAGATCTTCGGGTCCGCAAATGCAAGAGGGTCAATTACAATGTAAAATAAATGGTAGACAGTATCGGTCAAAATTGATAAGTAAGCCGGTGTATATGAAAGAGGTAGATGTGTTGGATATGTTTTTTGAGTCAGAAGACAAATCGGTGTTGTGGATTCAGATTAATGATTTTTCGAAAATAAGGGATATGCCTCATGTACTGACAAGTGATACAAGTATAGATGACCGATCATTGGTATGTAAGTTGGCTTATATGCCCAAAGGATTTAGACCTACCGATATGCCTAATGGTTATTATGGATATGAGGATGTTTTGGGCAATGCGAGTGTAACATTGACCAATATCAATAGATATACACGTACGGCATCGTTTGATTTTTTGGGCATATTGCGTCCGAATGAACGGGTGTTGGAAGAGAAACCCGGAGCAGGATTATTTCAACTACAGGAGGGTCGAGTGGATAAGATATCGTGGGACGAGTATTAAGTAAAGTATTACAGTAGGTGTTTTCGTTTCCATACGATTTGGAAATCGTGCCATACGTTGTAGTGTTTGGCGTATAACCATTCAATTTTGTGATAAGTATGATCTGCTAATGCATCTTCACGGGAACAAATGGGTATTAGAAAGGGTTTGCTACCAGGAAGGTGTGGATTATTATATCCCACAAGAGTGTATTGACCGGAGAGTACTTGTAGGATATTACGTAGTGAGGTGAGACTATTTCGTACCTTGAATATCCAAGCTGGAAATAGGATGAGAAGGAGTATTGCAAGAAGTATATCGGCCATTCTTTTATTACGGCGGGAAGCATCTGAAGTGATTGAAAATTGAACATCGGTAGTGTATAGATCGCCAGCGCTGTGCTTTGAATTACTTCCTATAATACTATCGGTGTGTATGCTATGAATTTTAAATTCGGGAGACGGTCCTACAGCCTGCATGCTGTCGATAATAAGCTTAAAGTCGGCTTGTCCTTGTGCATAAATAACTTCGCGTATGGATAGCTTAGAAATGAGTTTGGGTAATTGTGCTATATGACCAAGTTGTGCTTCTGAATATTCGCTATTTGGTGATACATGTCCAACAATATTTTTTTCTAAATGAGCTTTTTGTAAGAGTGTATTTATTTCTTGTATTTCGGTATCGGTGCCTACAAGTAATACTCGATGGTGGGGTGAAAGGTCTGACTGAAGACTCGATATTCCCAAGTATTGAAGTACTTTTCGCAAACTGAGCATAGCTAATGTAGCAAGTAGACTACTTAGCACAGTGATGCCTCTGGAGAAACGCATGCTTTCGGGCATGAGTCCATAGAGTGCTAAACTTAATATGGCGCCGATGAGCATACCTCGTAGTAATCGTGTGAATTTGAACGGAGTGTCATATGTGCCATTGAAGTACAGACTAGTTATCCAAATCAGGATATACACTCCAAAAAAATTGTACAATAAACTATCGGCATACTGGGTGGTGGTCTTTACATTTTCTATCCAAAAAGATTTGACCCAGTGTAGGGAACCTAGCATGATCAGGATATCTAAGAGAGGCAACTTGATAATTTCAAAGATGCGAATAAACAATGCTAGTATGGCACGAATGTAAATTGCCGCTTGGATTAGGAAGATAAATAATCCTTTTTGAGAATGTGTGAAATGTTTTTTTGCAAAGATGATCATCGCCTGATAAAACATTTTTACATAATTGAGACTGCCTTTTTTGGTGCTTTCGCCTTTATAGTGAATGACAGTAGTGTGAGGAAAATAAATATTTTTGTATCCGGCAGATGATATTTTGTAACTCAGATCGATGTCTTCTCCATACATAAAGTAGGTTTCATCAAAACTACCAACCTTTTCGATAACGGAGCGCCTGCACCACATAAAACAACCCACAAGAACATCTACTTCTGCAATGGTATTAGCAGAAAGATGGCCGAGGTGATAGCGATTAAAAAAGGAGGACTTAGGAAATAGTGCAGACAAACCGGATATTTTAAAAAAGGCCACTTGTGCAGATGGAAAGCCACGTTTGGATTCGGGTAAGAAAACCCCTTTGCCATCTATGAGTCTGCATCCGAGTGCTCCTGCCTCAGGATGAGTGTCCATGTATTGTATACACTTTTCAAAACAGTCTTCGGGTACGATGGTATCGGGATTGAGATATAAGATATAGGTTCCCCGTGCAATTGCTACTCCTTGATTGTTGGCTTTGGCAAACCCTGGGTTGTCTGTATTGGCAATCAGTGTGATTTCCGGAAAGCGATGTCGGATCATTTCGACACTGCCATCGTGAGAGTTATTGTCAATAACAATAATTTCTGCAGAAATATTTCTGCATGCTCTTCTAACCGATAGAAGGCAGTGCTCTAAAAAATATTTCACATTAAAATTGACAATTATGACACTAAGTTGCATATGCAATGGAAAGCTAATATATATTTGTACAAGGTCAAAATTAGCCGAATAAGCCGAATAACGATGAATGACAAGCTAAAAAATACACTATTACGTGCAATACATGCCGGAGCAGAGGTACTTACACACTTTTTTGAGGGAACATTTGAAATAGAAAGTAAGGATACCTTAAATAATTTGGTGACAGAAGCGGATAAAAAATCGGAAGATGCAATAATAGAAGTGATCAAAACAGATTTTCCGGAGCATTTTATTCTGAGTGAAGAAGTAGGTGAATTAAGTACTTCTTCTCAATACAAATGGATAATAGATCCCATTGATGGTACCGTAAATTTTGCACATGGTATACCTATATGTTGTATATCAATTGGGCTGGAGTATCAGGGAGCAATGCTAATGGGGGCCGTATTTAATCCATTCATGAAAGAGATGTTTTTTGCAGAGATTGGTCAAGGAGCGTTTCTGAACAATAGACCTATCAAGGTGTCTGCCAAGAAAAGTATAGAGAGTGCTTGTTTGGTGACGGGTTTTCCGTACAAGTGGGCACAAATAGATATTGATCCTATACCTGTATTCGAACGTTTTATTCGAAAGGGTTTGCCGGTACGGCGACTAGGTTCTGCCGCTATAGATCTATGCTGGGTAGCCGCTGGTCGTTTTGATGGATTTTGGGAATATAATCTGAATCCTTGGGACATTGCAGCAGGTTATTTAATCGTATCGGAGGCGGGCGGTCGTATAAGTAACTTTAAGGGAGAGCCTTATAGTATATACGACAAACAAACCTTGGCCACGAATGGTATACTGCACGAAGATATGCTTCGACTTATCAATGAATAGAACAATAATTCATTATCTTTTTTCTAAACGAGTCGTGAGTATGCTTTTGTTGTTATAGAGTCTGATAAAATAGGAGCCTTTGCTTAGCGCAGGAAGTTCAATGGTTTGTTGATTTAGGCTGAGTCCTTTTTGGAAAATGATTTTACCTTCTTGGGTAAATAGTCGGAGGATAGAATCCCCTTTCGAATTTCGAATGTTGATTTTCATAATATGGTTGATGTTTGGTTGTGAACCAAAATTAATGCCAAAAAGTGAAATTATCTAGTATTTGCAAAGAAAATTTTTTTGAAAATATTGAAAATCAATAGATTAGATAATTAATTGCTATGTGAATGATTTGATACTTTTGAGAATTCAGGTTGTTTACACAAATATCGTACTAACTAAAAATTATTCATAAGATAGTGAACAAAAAAGGTTTATAAAGAAAGTTTATATGCTAGTTTACATTTAGTAAATGCAGCAAATGCTGGTACATAACACTACTTTTTTTCAGAGCGAACCAAAGACAAAAGGGCTTTCTGTGGTCTGTGATCGGAATAAGAAATATCCATATTCTCGTAGGTATTTACGTAGAAAGCTGTGCTACAAAAAATATAATCAATTCGTAATATAGGCAAAGATCCCAAATATGTAGCACCAATACCATTACATCGTTCGAGAAATGCATCACGAGCTTTGCTTTTGACCGTAAAATATACATAAGAACCGGGAATATCATTCAAGTCTCCACAAAGGATATAGGGTTGAGTATTTTTTTGAATGATATCCGCTATCAGTTTTGCTTCTAATCCTCGGTTGGTTGTGGTATGAAGCAGCTTGCGAAATATTTGTTTGCTTCGACTTAGCGTGGTATCATTGATAGAAGGTACACTTCGTTTAGCTACCATATCCGACTCATTGTTAGTAAACTTATTAGACTTTAGATGCATATTGTAAATGCTCAGTGTATCATTATGGAACAGGATTTCCACTTGTTGAAGCATATTACTTCCTATCACATCTATATCATAGCTTCGTCTGTCGATCATAGGATAGTGAGAGAATATTACACTACCCCAACGCCCACGTTTATTCGTATTAATATCCGCCATATGTACATATTTATAGCCACAGGCCATTTGAATAGCACGAATGTTATCTACACCTATACTGTCATTCCCAGTATAAAACTCCTGAAGGCATAATAGGTCTGCATTCTCTTTTTTGAAAAATGCCAACATATTTTGATGTGTATTTTTATCCCCACTCCAATTATACAAATCCATTAGTCGTACATTATAGCTCAATACCGACAATACAGAATCCGTATTTGTCGATTGATGTTGGCTTTGAAAGGGATTAAAAGCAAAGTGTTTGCTAGATATCTCAGAGGTAAGTATCAACGCCACTAATGAAGGTAGAATAAAAAAGTATTTTCGGGATACTAACCAAATAACTACAAAAAAAAGATTAAGAATAACCAATACAGGAACCAAGTAAGCCAAAATACCAACAACGGGTTGTTCGAAAGGGTTGATATCCGTGATAAATCGACAAATAAATAACAAAAGAGCCAATATCGAATTGACTAAAAACAAAGAATATTTAAGCATCTTGTGTACGATGATTCTACACCTTCTTGCTATATTCTTCCAATATTTTTCGTTCGGTCTCATGGAGTGATTCTATTCCCTTTTCATTTATTTTGTCTAAAATCATATCGATTCGTTTGCTATTGGCATCTACTACTTTGAAGGGGGTTTGCTGTATGATTTTTTCTCGTTTTGTGTTTTTTCTTTCTAAAATAAAATTTTCATTATTGCCAAAAAAATCACCTACTCGTTTCAATAAAATACTAAAACCATCAAAGTAGGATGCTAATACATAACGATGAAGCGCGCCGGTAAGTATGCCGCCAAACAACATAAATATCAACGACATATTGTACGTACCTATCGATGACAGATTTAAAGCTAAAAATACGACAAACAATAACCATATAGGAACACCCAAACTGCCAAATAACCAAAACTTATACCGTGGATTAAACAATACAGTAGATATCGCTACAGATACCAATGCAGCCAGTCCTCCGGCATAAAAAATCGATGGAGTATTGCTGAAAGACTGATAGCACAGCATCAATATACCGCCCATTATACCACCGGTAAGATAAATAGGTAGTACCTTGTACTGCCCCTGCAAATCCTCTATAACACTACCAAAAATCCATAACCAGATCATATTGCCTAATAGTCTCATAAACGACAATTCTGTAAACATATACGTTACAATACTCCATGGCTGAAAAAGCATCTCTTTCCATGTTGGCGCCAAACTCACTTTATTCCACATATACTGCTCAAAAAAAGTAATCTCCTTGCCACTGATGAGTAAGGTAATTCGTACAAAATGCAAAATGACATACATCAACGACGACACGACAATTATCTTTAGTATATCACTCTTGGATATAAAATCAAATACTGACTTCTGATTAGTAAAAAGCGGCTTCATGTCTCTATGTATTTTTTTTGAAAGAGGTTAATAAAATTGAGTTCTATTCGTTTTATTCCAATATTTTATCACGATAAAAGCAATAATCATACCACCCAAATGAGCAAAATGAGCTACATTATCACCCGCCGAATTACGAATACCCGCGTATAGCTCAAACAGAGCATATAATGCCACAAAATACTTTGCCTTCATAGGCAAAAAGAAATATAAATAAATCATCGTATTGGGAAACAAATACCCAAAAGCAAATAAAATACCAAATACCGCACCCGATGCTCCCACTGTAGCCTGATCCGTATACAACTCCAAATACCTGCCTAGCAGCGACTGAGCAGCTCTCGAAAAACTCATATCCATAGGGCTTTCCACCCACTGTGATCGCAACTGCTGCACCGCCATCCCAAAAGCATGATCCATAGAGTTACTTTTTTGCGACACAAAAACACTGAACTCTTTATAGGTTGGATTGGCCTGAAACTTACCTATCGCATCGCGCATTATTGACAATTCATAGCTGTATACACCAAGGTGTATCAAAGCCGCTCCTACCCCACACAACAAATAAAAAGTCAAAAAGCGCTTCGGACCAAAAAAATTCTCCAGCAAGGACCCAAACATCCATAACGCAAACATGTTCGAAAACAAATGCATAAAACCACCCTCATAATCAGGATTAGGACCCGACACATGACCATGCATAAAAATATGCGTGATAAATTGCCATACTCTAAATTTATCCGAACTCCAATGATGCAAAGCCAAATACTCCGTCAAATCAATGCCTTGCTGCCCCAACACCACAGTAGCTAAAAAAAAGAGCCCATTGATAATCAATAAATTTTTGACTATCACCGGCAAAATATCAAAACGAGATGGTCTAAATTCCATGCAACAAAGGTATAGTATATTCCGATAGCCTTATGGTACTTTCACATAATATTGCCAATGTTATATTCTCAAATACAATTTCGCAAACTATTTTTTTGATTGTCCATAAACTTACCAATAAATTGTCGCTAGCGCAATAACGATGCGGTAAAAAAGGCGATTCCTAAAGAATCTTCTGTTCAGTTTGTAACAAAATTCATCAAGGTAGTTTTGGTGTATTTTCCTTTTATTTTATGATACACTCCAAGAAAATTTCGCTTTGCGTTACGAATAGCAATAGGACGTAGACAAAGCATGTTTATAGCATTTTCAACAGCCTCTCTTTTCTACTCAGGCGTTACCACTTTTTTGAGTTTACATCTTTTAGAACAGTGATATCTAATG
>DAIUCL010000130.1:0-7976 GCA_036846185.1 Chitinophagaceae bacterium | reverse complement strand
ATTCTAACCTATTATTTTGAATATTTACATATATTGAGACAAACAGCAGTTCCTCTAACAAAATTACCTAATAAGTAAAAAAGAGCCTTTTGCTATTTTTTGAGAAATGGTGCCTCTGTCATTGCATTGGTACACTACTACATAGTGGTAAGTATCCGAAGGTTGCAATTCCCCTTTAAAGCTACCATCCCAACCACTTTCAAATTCTCTTGATGCAAATACTTCTTGCCCCCACCTGTTGTAAATTCTGAATTCACCTAAAATAACGCCTCCGCCATATTGAAGTATTCGATAAATATCATTCATAGCATCATTATTTGGTGTGAATGCATCCGGCAAGAATATTTTACAACACAATTCTTGCTCAACTGCAATTTGTGTTGCGGTTACACAGTCATTTGCATCTTTTACCACAACCAGATACACCCCCGTTTCGAGCTGTGTAGCTTCGGGCATGTACTGAGGAGGACGGGTATTCCATTCGTAATAATAAGGCGAAACTCCCCCACTAGCAAAAGATTCTATTCTACCATCTTTCAAGTTGATACAACTTGCTTGATGGGCTTCAACTGTTACTGAAAGTAAGGAATCCGGTTGGCTAATTGTAAAATCCAAAGAGTCCAAACAACCATGACTATCGGATGTGTAAAATCTGTAGTCACCTGCCGGCAAATATTCCATGAGCGGACTCTGCATGGCAGCATTGTTGTTCATCCAATACAAATAAGAGGGTGTGCCACCACTAGCTGTCAATCGCACAAAGCCACTATTGTGATATTTACACAGCACATCCCCATATTCTTCAATGCCCAACTGAACTTCTGTAGGTTCAGTCACCACTATTTCTATACTGGATGTACAATTGTGAACATCCGTAGCTACTACAGTATATACACCGGCTGTCAGACCTGTTTGCGTAGGTCCATTCATAGGCAAGCCATTGTAGGTATATATATATGACCCTCCGCCACCATTTGCTGAGACCGTAAAACTCCCATCATTTCCGTTAAAACATTTAGGCTCAGTCATACTTACCAGATTCAATGATACAGAATCTTGTTTTATGACAAGAATTTCATCCGATGCCGTGTCGACCCCACCACATAGAAAAAATGTTGCTTTTGCCTTGAACCGAGTTGTCACATCAGGACATACCGTAATACTATCGGTATTCGATGCCAGCAGGCTATCCACACCATTGACTACTTGATACCAGTCTACAGTCACGCCGGCCTGGTTACCTCCCCCACCACCACCTGTAGGTGTAAACTGCCAGGCATCATTCGTAGCAGTCCATTGCGTTGGAAGATTTCTACCGGGTACGATGTGAGCTATAGTTCCTCCCACATTCTGAATTCCGTGTATCCCCATGCCTTGGTTCCAGTTCGCACACAATGGTTTATTCGCAATATATGTCTCTATCACATTTGTCATTTCATACAATGCAATTTGCTGAGTAGACAAAAGATTTGTACATGAAAACATAGGCGACTGATTCCACGACACCACCCAAATGCGATTAGGAGCAGTCCCTATTGTTTGATAATTAATTATCCCTAATGCGGTAGGCAATATATCATGATAGGGAGACATGATAGAATTGTGAGCAGCCGCAAAAGCCGCATTGGGTAATGGGGCAACTGCGTTAAAACTCCATGGATTAAACGTATTGGCATTAAAAAGATTAAATCCTATTTGACCATTTGAGCTAATTACACATTGATTATAGGTATTTCCATAAAAGCAGAAATCAAAAGGCATTTGTATCACATCTGACCATCGATCATCAATGTTTAGTGGTACCACCGTACCACCGGTAAAAGCAAATGGTGTATAGTTAATTTGATTGACCAAATAATTGTTGGTACCCACTGAAGGTGAATTGGTGGTAGCTACCAAAGTGGTGCAGGACTGACAACTAGGTACTACTATATCCGGGCCTACTGAAATTGTTTGCGCTTGAAGACTATCTGAAAGAAGAACACCTATAGCCAAATTAATAAGAAAAAAGTAAAATCTCATATACTTCATATTCTGAAAGACGTAAAAATAGGTTTTAAAGTTTGAATAAATCACTTTATTAGACCAATATCAAAATTACAGTATTAAAAACACAATTATTAGCATATAAAAAAAAAATCAGGCTCGACTAAAGCTCAAATTACAAATGAGCTAGTTGTTATTTCCCCCAATGTGATGGTTGATCTCTCCAGTTCGCCAACGTTTCTAATTCATCCGAACTAATTAGCCCTTTTTGAACTGCAACATTCAACAATGACGAATAATTCGAAAGACTTGTCGTTTTGATACCTCTATTCAAAAAAAGATCACTGGCAATCGCAAATTCATACGTAAACACTGAGCAGAGCCCTTCAATAATTCCACCGGCAGAAATAATAGCCTCTATAGCCTCCATACTACTCTTACCGGTACTAATCAAATCTTCAACTACTACTACCCTTTGTCCCGGATTCAATACTCCTTCAATCTGATTGCCCATACCATGCTCCTTGGGTTTGGATCTCACATAGATAAATGGCAAAGACAACAAATCCGCCACCAATGCACCATGAGGAATGCCGGCTGTAGCCACACCGGCTATTACATCCGCATCCGGAAATTCCGTAAATATCATATTCGTCATCTCAGATTTAATAAAATCTCTGACATGCGGAAAAGATAATATTTTTCGATTATCACAATAGATAGGACTCTTCCAACCGCTCGCCCAAGTAAAGGGTTTTTGTGGATTTAATTTTACAGCATTAATTTGCAATAGTTTTTCTGCTACAGACTCTTCTCGTTTCATGCAGACAAACCTACGGATATTGAAACTATTATACAAACTAAATCAAAACATGATAAAAATACTTTTCAACGATAAAAGAATCTATCTCACCAGAAACGCAAAGGAATTCATTGACCAACAAGCCATTTTTGCCGCACACATCCTCTTTTCAGTAACCAAACAGAAACTAACTGACTTACTAGACGAAATGTTGGTTTCCGATATTAATGATTCCGTGATAGAAGGCGACCCCCAAACCACTCTAGATCTTATCGCAGAGTATCTAAAACTAGTAGTTGCAGCAGGTGGAATAGTTGTCAACGAATACAACGAAATTCTCTTCATTTTCAGAAAAAAGAAATGGGATTTACCCAAAGGCAAAATAGACCCCAACGAACACATTGAAGACTGCGCCATTCGAGAAGTACAAGAAGAAACCGGAGTCAGAAATTTACAAATCAACTCCTTTCTGACAGTCACCTATCACATCTATCTCGAAAATAACTATCTACTAAAAGAAACTCATTGGTACATGATGAGCGCAACCAAAACAAGGCTCTATCCACAGCGAGAAGAAGGTATCACCAAAGCCGTTTGGTCCAATAGATCCCTCATAAAAACACACCTCTACAAAACCTACGAATCCATCAGAGACGTCAGCATTCTTGCCCTTCGCACTATAACCAAACACAATCAGAATTAAGCCACATATATCATGATAGAAGACTTTCTACCACACAAAACACCCATCACCCCCAGCAGTGGCACCCTTCTCATTTCAGCACCACTACTCAAGGATAAATACTTCGAACGAAGTGTGGTACTTCTTACACATCACAGTCCTGAAGAAAGCGTAGGATATATCCTCAATCAACAACACCCCAAATCGATGAGCCAACTATTGCAGACCTACTTACCCATCGATTTCCCCATTTACATAGGAGGCCCGGTCAGCCCTGATTCACTCCATGTCATTCACCATATTCCCCACTTACTTCAAGGCCAACTCTTCCATAGCGATTTATACTGGAACGGAGATGTGCTCAATGCAATAGAGCTACTCAAAAACGGAATACTTCCTGCCAATTCCTGCAAATTTTTCTTTGGCTATTCCGGCTGGTCACCCGGGCAGCTTGAGGCTGAAATAGACATGTTTACATGGCTAGTCAGTAATCCCACTTCGGCGCACATTATGGAAAATAATATCCATGACCTCTGGGCTAAATCCATCGAACTGCTCGGCCCTCAATTCAAAAACCTATTACACATTCCTCAAAATCCCATCCTAAACTAAGCCATTAATAAACCCCTCAACCACAGTATTTTTTACGTGGGGCTATCATCACTCCTACATTATTCATCCCACACCCGTCCCCTACTGGGTTCGCGTTGCTCCGTCCCTCCCTCCGTCCGGGACCGCCTCGTGCCTCGGCGCCTTCCGGGCACGGCAGCCTTTCAGCAAAGTACGATTATCATCACTCTCTTCTAAGGATACTATCGATCCCAATAGATACTACGACACCTATTCGCCTTGTATTGTTTCATTCTATTTTTTTGTATTAGTAAGTCTACAGGTCATGCACTAAAAAATCAAATATTCATTTTTGTTAACAAAATTACAAAATTCAAAAATTAAGTATTACCTTTAGCACTATAATAATTGCAAATTCTATGAAAAAAGTATTACTCTCATTATTACTATCTATTTCAATCCATTTCAGCAGTTTCGCACAGCCGGCATCCGCCTATATATTCACTACGAACCCATCTGTTAGTTTCGACCCCATCACCTCAGGTACCCAAATATTCCCAGCAGTCGTCGACGACGCCTCCTCTTCCCTTCTGCCTATCGGATTCACATTCAACTTTTCGGGTATCGGCTACACCCAATTCGCTGTTTCTACCAATGGATTATTCACATTAGGAGCAGTTCCACCTACTACTTGGAGCAACAACTTTCCCGGTTCCGCCACCGTATTTCCCTTCTTCATGCCGCACTGGGACGATTTATACACCAATGGAAATGGCATTAGATATCAACTATTTGGTACAGCCCCCAACAGAAAATTAGTAGTAGATTTTGAAGTGACCAACTGCTGCCCCGGCGCTACCCCTCCCGACAAACACTTTCAAGTATGGCTCTTCGAAACCAGCAATGTCATACAATTTGTCTACGACTACGGTAGTAATGTATCCTCATCTACTATAGGCATCGCCAGTAGTGCCACCGAATTTCATAATATCACCACTACTACACACACTAGTAGTACCTCTGTAGCCAACAACAATAACAACTCTTGGCCAGGAGTTGGTCGATCCTATATTTTCTCCCCTCCACTACCATGTACAGGTACACCCAATGCCGGCACTGCCGTTGTGAGCCCTAATCCACCTTGCCCCGATGTCAACTTCACAGTATCATTGCAAGGAGCAGTAGTTGCTACCGGTATAGATTATCAATGGCTGAGCTCGCCAACCGGAGCACCCGGAAGCTACACTCCTATAGTGGGAGCTACTACACCCTTTTACACTACCAACTTCCCCGCAGGTACTACCATATATTATCGATGTAGAATGTTCTGTACAGCTTCTAATGGTGTAGACACGTCCGCTCCGGTACAAGTCAATGTCCAAACCTTCAGTCCCACCTCCAACTGCTATTGCACCTCCAATGCCACACTGGCAAGCAACGAAGTCATTAGCAATGTAAGTATGGGACTCATCAATAACAGCACTGCTTGCGCCACCCCACTCAATGGATCACAGGGTATAGGTACCGGTATTGCCAATCAATATGCCAATTTCACCTCTTCCGTAGCACCGGCATTTCTTTATGCCGGCTTGTCACAAAACTTTACAATTACAGTGGACAACTGTAGCGCTTCCAACTTAGGAAGTGGCGTAAAAATTTACATCGACTTCAATCAAAACATGATTTTTGAGCCTACCGAAGAAGTCTACTTCTCAGGCCTAACCGCTATCAACTCAGTTCCTGCTGCCGTTATCAATGGTTCATTTACCGTTCCACCCACTGCTACCCCCGGCACCACACGTATGAGGGTCATTTGCAGACAGGGTGGGCAAGCCTCGGCCGCTACGATCACACCATGTGGCACCTACAACTATGGCGAAACCGAAGATTATGTAGTCACTATCTTACCTCCTTCTCAATACGACCCGGGTATTACCGCCATCAATGGTGCTCCGGGCAATTGTTTCAGTGCCAACCAGACCATGACAACTCAGTTGTGTAATTTTGGCTCTGACCCTATCAATTTGGCTGTAAATCCTGTCACGGTCACTCTTAATGTTCAAGGCCCTAATGGACTAGTACAGTACTCAGCACTAGCCAACTCCGGTATACTGAATGCATTTGGTGCTTCATGTGTTACTGTACCATTCTTTGGCGTCAACTTATTTGCAGGTGGACAGTATTTTATCAATACCAGTCTTACAATAGCAGGAATTACCAATGGCAATTTAATTAACGACTCACTTAACACACCTATATCACGACTAAACTTTCGCCCTACCGCAGGCCCCGACTATCAACTTTGCCAATTCCAACCAGTTCCCTTTGGTCAAGGACTGACCGTTAGTGGATGTGCCACCCCTATCGATGACTCTATCACGATTACCTTCAATGTAACAGGACCATGTAATGATGGCAACAATGATGCGGCTGCATGCCAGTTTGCTACGACAAACCTTCCTTTATTACCGGCAGGTGTTACCTTTCAAAGCGGTATACTGACTATCACTAATCTAGCTACGATCGGTTCATCATGGCAAAGCGAAGTAAGAATGAATATCTATGGAGCTGCACCTACAGGAGCTACCTTATTTTCTCCGGGAGTACAAATGCCAGGCTCTACCTCAACCACAAGTCCAAATTTTACGCACTCACGTTTAATCAATGCTACTCAACTAGGTAATATGTATAGTATTGCCGGTGCTGGCAATCCTGTAAATATTGGATACTGGGAAAGCTTTAATGATGTAAGTGGATCTAGTGATTTAAACATCAATACCGGCGGTGGCACTACAACAGTTACACTCAAAATCTATTATCAATATGTACCCGGAAGCTTTGAATGGTATGCAGCGCCTTCAGGAGGAACTAGTTTATTTCCTTTCTCTCCATTCAATCCGGTAGGAGCTACGGGCTCTCCTGTCTTAAATTCCAATACCACCGGTACATTTACGTTCTATGCGGCATGTTCCGGAAGTTCTACTTGTAGAGTACCAGTGAATTTGGTGATCAACCCTTCACCACAAGCATTTCAGGACACACTTGCAGTATGCGAATCATCTGCTGGTTCTAACTCGGCCCTTTTTGATCTTACTACAATGAACAATGCTGTATCTAATAACAACCTTGCGGCCAGCGTCGATTACTTTTTTGACGAACCATTGCTTTTACAAGTCACACCCGCAAACGCGTTGACCAGTAGCAATAATATTGTATATTCAAAAGTTTATTTTGCCACCACAGGTTGTTTTGCCAAAGACAGTCTTATACTCAATGTCAATAGCGTGCCTGATTTTCCACAAAGTATAGTGACCGGTTTTGCTTGTGCTCCGAACAGTATAGACGTTTCTACATTGATAAACCCTTTCAGCACTACCCCTCCAGGTACAGACACCTTGTATTACAATGATCCCAGCTTCACTACCCTTCACCCCAACCCTCATAGCATTTCTACTATTGATACCGTGTATATGGTATTTGTCACAAACACGAATCCGGCTTGCTCTGACACATCCGTTGCCTACGTAAATGTGATACCAGTCAATAACTTTATCTCCGGCCAGGATGTCAACTTCAACTATTCTATCGCCGGCAATCAGGGATGCAATTCTTTTTCGTTGACAGACGGACAAAGCGATACCTTGCGTTCAGCGGTTGATTGCAAAAGAGTAGGTTCTGTGACTGATATTACCAACTCAGTGAGCCTTGGTGTCATTAGCATCTGTCAGGATATTGAGCCATCTACTCCTATACACAATGGCCAACCTTATGTGAATCGTGCGTACCAAATTACAGCTACGAATCCGGATACGGCTTATGTATGTTTGTATTACCTCGATGCAGATTTTCAGGATTATAATGGTACTGCAGCCTTTATGACGCCTAGCTGGCCTCAGCTACCTACCGCAGCCAACCCTGCCAATGTAGCGAACTTGG
>DAIUCL010000129.1:0-7999 GCA_036846185.1 Chitinophagaceae bacterium | reverse complement strand
ATTCTATTTCACCCTTCTCTAGCCAAGACATATAATAATTGTCAACTTCTAATTTTAGGGCTTCTTCTGTAATCATAACGGTTTCAAATGGATCAATCATTACAGCTAGTTCTTTTGTTTCTTTTTTTCCAATACTTCGCTCTATAGCCCCGGGATGTGGACCGTGAGGAATTCCGCCCGGATGCAACGTGATTTGACCTTTTTCAATATTATTTCTACTCATAAAGTCGCCATCTACATAATACAGCAGTTCATCGCTGTCGATATTACTATGATGATAGGGAGCCGGTATAGCATCCGGATGATAATCATACATACGAGGTACAAATGAGCAAATTACAAAGTGTGCATTTTCGAAAGTTTGATGAATGGGTGGTGGCATGTGAATGCGACCAGTGATAGGTTCAAAATTGAAAATACTGAATATGTAGGGGTAATGATATCCATCCCATCCTGCAACATCAAAAGGGTGATTGGCATAAACATATGGATATATATGTCCTTTTTTCTTGATCAATATATCAAATTCTCCTTCTTCGTTATGTGTCTTTAAGTTTTCTGGCCGCTTTATATCTCTTTCACAGAAGGGAGAATGTTCCAGCAATTGACCAAATTCATTTCGATAGCGCCTAGGAGTAAATATAGGAGAGAAAGACTCTACATATAGCCATCTATTCTCCTTCGTGTCAAAGGATATTTTGTATACCGTTCCTCTAGGGATTATGATATAATCTCCATATTGAAATCTTAGTTCCCCATACATAGAATACAATACTCCACTCCCTTGATGTACAAATATCATCTCATCTGCATCTGCATTTTTGAAAAAATAGGGAGTGTCTGCACTGGGCGCAGCAAGCCCAATATGCATAGATGCATTCACAAATAATGTTTTTCGACTTTTGATATAATCTTTTTCAGGACTAATATCAAATCCTTTGAAACTCATTGCATCCAAACTGTTTTCTTTGATTACTTTTGGTTCTACAGAGTATGCTTTGTCTTTTTGTCGAACACGGGTTGGGGGATAAAGATGATATACCAGAGAAGACATTCCGGAAAATCCTTGTGTACCTACGAGTTCTTCTTGATACAAATTTCCATTAGGTTGTCTGCTTACCACATGGCGTTTTTCAGGTATAGTGCCTAATTTATGATAAATGGGCATGATATTATATTTATTTTTTTGATTTAGTTTTCTGACTTACCATTTTGCATCAGGATAAGCTCTTTGTAAATATTGCATTTCACTTAGTATGTGTCCCAAATATTCGGTATGTATACCTTTTCGGCTTCCGGTTTGCATGTAGTCTACTTTTGGTATTGAGATTTTCGAAGCAGATAACACAGGGTTAATCTTCTCATACCATTTCGATTTTATAATATTAAGATCTACTGCAATACCCTCAATGGCCAATATAGCATCTTCATCGTACATTTCGAATAGCTCGCCTGTATACATCCACAATTCATTGCATGCGTTTTGTAGCTTTTGATGGCTATATTCGGTTCCATTTCCTAATCGGTAACACCAGTCGCGTGCATGTTCGTAATGATATTTAACCTCTTTGTATGCTTTACAAGCGATTGCTTTAAGTGTTTTATCATTACATGATTGAGCTAGTTGTTGATACAAATGCCATTCAAAACAAGCCAATAGTAATTGTTTCATAACGGTGGTCGCAAAATCGCCTCGTGGAAGTTCTACTAGTAGATTGTTGTAAAATTGCCTTTCGGGTCTTTTGTAAGCTATATCATCTTCGGTGCGTCCTCTCCCTTCCACCTCTGCTGCATATTTTAGCAAATCTTGTGCTCTTCCGATGTGGTCGAGTGCCATATTAGTCATTGCCAAATCTTCTTCTAATAGGGGGCCTTTGCTACACCATTCAGCCATACGATGTCCATGAATGAGAGAATTGTCGGCCAATCGAAGAATGTATTTATATAATGCTTCTTTGTGAGTCATAGGGTTTTATTTTATATTTGTTTTGCGCCATCAGGCATAATATAGAATGTAGGATGTCTGTATGGTTTGTCATTTGCAGGATCAAAAAGCATATCGGCATCATCTGGGTTTGAGGCTGTTATATATTTTGATGGTATAACCCATATGCTGCTTCCTTCTTGCCTACGAGTGTATATATCCCTTGCGTTATGAAGTGCCATTTGTTTATCTGAGGCATGCACGCTCCCGGTATGCATATAATTTCCGGCTTTGTTTTGTATAAAAACTTCCCATAAATCGAGTTGTGTATCCATATGATAGCTTTGATTTAGAATTTATTATATTGTTGATTTTTATTGTGTTTGCTGTAAGCCATTGCCGCTTCTCTTACCCAAGCACCTTCCGAGTGATATTTTATATGATGTGCCATACGTTGTTTATTGCAAGGTCCATTGCCGGAAATGACTCGTTTGAATTCTTCCCAGTTTATTTCACCGTAATCATATCCTTGTTTTTCTTCGTTCCACTTCAATTCTGTATCTGGGATGCTAAGGCCAATAACTTCTGCTTGTTGTACTGTTTTGTCGATGAACTTTTGTCGTAATTCGTCGTTGCTTTTACGTTTTATTTTCCAGCGAAATGCATCTCCGGCATGTGCAGAGTCGCTATCATGAGGACCAAACATCATCAAAGCTGGCCACCACCATCTGTTCATCGCATCTTGAGCCATTTCTTGTTGCTCGACTGTCCCTTTCATCATGTTAGCCATTATTTCGTATCCTTGTCTTTGATGAAAACTTTCTTCTTTACAAATCCTCACCATAGCTCGTGCATAGGGCCCATATGATGTTCGCTGCAAGGCTACCTGATTCACAATAGCAGCACCATCTACCAGCCATCCTATGGCACCTATGTCTGCCCATGTGAGTGCAGGGTAGTTAAATATATTGGAGTATTTTGCTTTGCCAGTATGTAGTTGTTCTATCAGCTCTTCGCGAGCTATTCCCAGTGTTTCGGCTGCGGAGTATAAATAGAGACCATGACCACCTTCATCCTGTATCTTTGCCAGTAGTATTAATTTGGCACGAAGGCTTGGTGCTCTGGTAATCCAATTTCCTTCGGGTTGCATACCTATTACTTCTGAGTGAGCATGTTGGGCAATTTGTCGAATTAGATGTTTTCTGTATTGCTCAGGCATTTCATCTCTAGCTTCAATGTGTTGGTCTTCTTGAATCTTTTGTTCAAATACTGATAAGTCAAGTGTGGTATCCATCCTTATTTTTTTTATCTGAGAACGAAAATAATTTTGTCGTATTCGTAATAACGTGATGTATGTCACAACTGACAAATATCATATTTGACTGTGATTAAAATGACGCTTTCAGATAGGCTGAAAAATGGTATGTACATCTTGTATAATTCCTGAAAAGTCTCTGCTTATTTCAAGCAAGAATTATATAATAGTTTTAAAATTAAAGCGAATGAAGTAATGCTTTTAATTTGTCTTCATGTATGATTTTGATTTTTTTGCCAACGAGGGAGAGCATTTTTTGCTCTTGAAGATCATAAAGAATACGTGTAGCGGTCTCTCGGGTAGTGCCAGACAGATTGGCTAATTCTTCTCTTTTGATGGTTATGTTTAATGTTTTTAGATCTTCTTCGTACCCATAATTTTTTTTCAAAAAAAATAATGCGGATATTAATCGTTCTTTCACTGGTCTTTGAGCCGTATTGGTTATTTTTCGTTCGGCAGCTTTGAGTTCATCTGATAGTAAGTGAGCTATTTTTAGTGTGAGTTTAGGATTTTTTTCCAATATTTCATAAAAAGGAGCTTTGGGTATGAAGCATACAGCAGATTCTTCTAGGGCTACAGAGGAGCATGAAAGTCGGTCATCGCCCATGATAGCCCGGTATCCCATTACATCGCCATCATGAGCGAGATAGATGATTTGCTCTCTTCCATCATGTCCGGATTGGGTTACTTTGATTTTTCCTTTTTGAATACAGAATATTCCTTTGGGGTAGGTGCCTTCCAAAAATAAATGTTCTGCTTTTCGATAGTTTTTTGTGGTTTTTATTTTTACGATTGTATCCATGTCACTTTCAGTAAGTTCATTGAAAATACTCTTTGATCGTGCGGGGCAATTTTTGCAATGTTCTATATAGTTGTCCTGACATGAATGCATAGAGCAAAGTAAGTATGACACAGACAATAAAAAAAGATGATAAATATCAGACTGTATTTGGGGTAGATGATATGGATTCGTTAGCTGAATTTTAGCCCCGATAGGAACTAGCTACCCCGCTATAGAGCGTATACTTCATATGACATTGAATGGCAAATACAATAGCTCTGTAGCGGAGTAGCGTGGATAGCGGGAGGGTAGATGAAGTGAGTAGTGGGATGCGCTCCAAATATAAAATGTCCGGATCAATAAAGGTTTATTTCTTTCTTTGGGCTTCTTTCAGTTGTCGGAAAAGTTTGAAACCGTGTTTGATAAATGAAAAGGTTTTCACACTTGCACTGCCTCCCATTCGGTCTCTGAAATGGATAGGGACCCAGCAGATAGTCGATGCTTTGTTGGATCGGACTGATACATAAATATTTGCCAGATGAAAATCACCAGGCACCTCGTCTACAATTCGTTGCATCACATCGGCACGGATAAGGCGATAGGGCACATTGGGGTCGCGCAGCCATACACCGGTCGCTACAAAAGTAAATATGCTTACAAAGTGTGAAACTAAGGTTCGTTGTAAGCCATCGTCGCGACGGGTACGCACTCCATAGATGCATGAATGCTGCTCGGTAAGTGGTATGAAAGCGTTGAAATATTGTGGGTCGCATTGTCCATCACTATCGATTTGGAAAATCCAGTCAGCACCTTTGGCTAGGGCATATTTGTAGCCAAAGATACACGTTTGTCCATGACCACTATTTGCTTTGTCAATAATATGTATGGAGGGGTGCTTAGCAGCGAGGGCATTAATTTTATGAAGGGTTTGGTCTTTGCTGCCATCGTTGAGAATGCAGAGCGTATAAGGAAGATGCATTGAAGATAAGGCACTGACCCATTCATTCACGACATATTCTATTGCCTCTTCTTCATTGTAGACAGGCATGATGATCCAGAGATTATTGATGGTCATTTTTTTGTTTTATGAGGTCAAAGGTTCGTAGTGCATTTTCAATAACCTCATCGGTGTTGAAATATTTGTATTCGGCAAGACGCCCGCAAAAGTATACATTGTTTTTACTTGTTTCTTCTTCGGCCAGTAGTCTGTATTTTTCATACAAGTTGTGGTTGTCGGCGGTGGGGATGGGGTAGTAGGGATCGCCTTCGGCCCTGGGGTATTCGTATGAGACTACCGTGTGTGGATGAGCTTGTTTCGTTACATGTTTTATTTCTACAGAGCGGGTGTAGTCATAGTCATTAGGATAGTTGATTTGCACATTTTTTTGCACAAATTCTTGAGGATATTCTTTGAAGTCAAAGGCCAAGGATCGCCAGGGTAGATTGCCATAGCAGTAGTCAAAATATTCGTCAATAGGTCCTGTGTAAACTGTCGTAGATGCTTTGTGTAACTCCTTATTGTATGGAGTGCCAAGATGTAAATCAATTAGCTCATGCTTTATCATTTGTCTGAACAATTCGGTAAATCCATGCTTGGGAGTAAGCTGATGAGTATGGTCTACATAGCGACAATCCTCATTGAATCGAACCGGAATTCGACCACATACGCTTGGCGATAAATCTCGAGGGTGCATGTCCCATTGCTTGAGTGTATAGCCAAGATAAAAGGTTTCGTACATTGCTCGACCCACACGAGACAATACAAACTCTTCAGAATTGGCCGGTTGATCTATTTTTTCTCTCACTTCTTCGAGCAGACGTTTGGCTTCATCGGGGCTTAATTTTTCTTTTTCAAAAAATTGGGCAAGAGTGAGCAAGTTGATAGGAAAAGGGAAATATTGATTTTTGGCAAAGCTCGTGACATAATAATTGCCGGGTATCCACTCCGTAAAAGCAGACAAATAGTCGACAAGTGATTGATTATTGGTTCGAAAATAGTGTGGACCATACTGGTGTATGAGTACCCCCGATTGGTGGAGGCAGTCGTAGCAGTTGCCAGCGATATGATCACGTTTGTCAATTAGCAGTACTTTCCAGCCTAGTTGCGATGCGCATCGTTCGGCCATTACACATCCCACCGGTCCGGCACCCACAATTACTATGTCGTATTGTTTCATTTAAGAAAAAGATATCCGACAAAAATAAGTCTAAACAAGCAAAGTACTACAATTAACCTACACTCATTTTTACAAATGATGATAGGCTTTTGGAGCGCATCGAAGTAGCCTGATTCACCTGCAGTCCGGCTCTTCGCTGTATCCCTTCGCCCCACACACAAGGCTCATCTGCTTCGGGGATGCCGCTGCGATCCGGGCTAATTTTCATCTGCAGCAACATTCTTCATCGGCCAAGTCGTGTTTAGGTTTGCGTTTGGAAGCTCAGTGTAAACGTAGTGCCTTTGCCCAAATCGCTATCTACCTCAATTTTCCCTTTATGAGCTTCAACGATGTTTTTTACATAGGTTAGCCCTAGTCCGAATCCTTTAACATTATGAATATTGCCGGTATGTGCTCTGTAAAATTTTTCATAAATCCGGCTTTGGGTTTCTTTATCCATGCCGATGCCATTGTCTTTAATCAGGATTTGAAGATAAGGGCCTTTATTTCGGGTTTCAATACGAATACTAGGATTTTCTTTAGAATATTTCACAGCATTGTCGATCAGATTGATGATAATATTAGTGAAATGAACATCATCCGCCTCAATAGTATATTTAGTAGCATTCAAAGACATTGAAAATTCTGCTTGAATATCCTCCATTTGCAAACGGGTATTTTCTGCTATTTTTTGTAATTTTTCGTGTACATCTAATTTTCGCCATTGCATTCTGATTTCATCTTTTTCTAATTCTGCCACTTGTAATATTTTTTCTACTTGCATATTCATACGTCTATTTTCATCGCGAATAATGCCTGTATAATATTTTATTTGATCCAGGTTGTGTATTACTTTTTCATTTTTGAGTGCATCGGAAGCCAATTGTATAGTGGCTATTGGGGTTTTGAATTCATGGGTCATGTTGTTGATAAAATCCGATTTGATTTCCGACAATTTCTTTTGAGTCAATATCGTTTTTATAGTAAGTACAAATGCTGCTATTATGATAGAGGTGAATAGGGCTGCAAATAGGAGTAAGGTGGCTAAATGATGCTGGAAGTAATTTTCGGGCTCTACGATATAGATATTTAATGTTTCGGCATTTAAAAAGCCTCCATCGGTGAGTCCTGTTTTGTAATTGTTTTCGGCATCTCTGTATTCTGTTTTATAACCGCTACTATACATAGTAGGTTGAAAAGCTTCATTGGTAATACAGAATTCAAAGGGTTGTTTGATATTTTTTCTGTGCAATTCTGATCGTATCAACATTTTGAGCTGATAATTGTTCATTACAGTAAAAGTAGGGATGAAATTGCTAAAATTTTGTGACTGAAAATTCAAATAAAAACCATAGGTTTCTTTTGTTTTTTTCTTGATAATACTGTCTTTGATATTTTGTATACAAAAATAGATATCATTGTCATATTGCTCACGCTT
The DNA here is from genome assembly GCA_036846185.1 of Chitinophagaceae bacterium. Lineage (GTDB taxonomy): Bacteria > Bacteroidota > Bacteroidia > Chitinophagales > Chitinophagaceae > OLB11. Next base: position 385 of record DAIUCL010000129.1, on the reverse strand, counting down.
TAGCTTCATTGCACCTTGTATCCATTGCACCTGCAGGTACAAAATACCTAAGAGTGAAAGCACTATAAGTGTGATAATAATGGGAAATCTTTTTTTCACTTAGCAAAGGTAAGCCTTCCCCTATGTCTTAATGATGTTTGTTTATTTTTTAACAGCCCAAAATTAGAAAAGCCCATCTTAATGATGGGCTTTTCAATTGAAAAAGTCACATAAATAACCTACTACTAGTACAAATGTACACTAGGTGAGTGCTGTTTGTGCTGCGTAATTAGTAATCAGGACAAATGTTTGAGGAAAAGACAATAGAGAAAGAGGGTTTGTATAAGATGTATTAATAAGTTATAGAATACTTATTTAGCTTATAATAATCATTGATGTTCTAATG
>DAIUCL010000128.1:0-8146 GCA_036846185.1 Chitinophagaceae bacterium | reverse complement strand
CTTACCCGGAGTAAACGGTATAGAAGGAAGTAACTGCTACTATCTTTATCCCAATTCGCCGACCATTTCTTCGGGTTTCACCCACTCGTCAAATTGTTTGTCGGTTACATAACCAAGTTTCACGGCCATTTCTTTGAGTGTTGTGCCTTCTTTATGAGCTTTCTGAGCTATTTCGGCCGCTTTATAATAACCGATTTTGGTATTGAGAGCGGTTACGAGCATAAGCGAATTATCTACATGTTTTTTGATATTCGCTTTGATCGGTTCTATACCTACAGCACATTTATCGTTGAAGGATACACAACCTTCGCCTATAAGGCGTGCACTGTGTAAGAAGTTGTAGATCATCATAGGTTTAAACACATTGAGTTCGAAATGACCCATGCTACCTCCTATATTGATAGCCACATCATTACCCATCACTTGTGCGGCTATCATAGTGAGAGCCTCGCATTGAGTAGGATTCACTTTACCCGGCATGATAGAGCTTCCGGGCTCATTGTCGGGGATAAATATTTCACCGATACCGCTGCGAGGGCCAGAGGAAAGCATGCGTATATCATTGGCAATTTTCATGAGCGATACAGCTACGGTTTTGAGTGCGCCATGCGCTTCTACAATCGCATCGTGTGCAGCCAGTGATTCAAATTTGTTTTCGGCACTTACAAAAGGAAGTTTGGTAAGCTTGGCAATGTGTTTTGCCACTTTTACGGCGTAGCCTTTGGGGGTATTGATACCGGTACCTACGGCTGTGCCTCCCAGTGCCAGCTCGCTGAGATGTGCCAGAGAATTTTGTATAGCGCGCAGTCCATGATCGAGCTGCGAAACATAACCGCCAAACTCTTGGCCCAGAGTAAGTGGTGTAGCATCCATGAAGTGTGTGCGCCCTATTTTCACCACTTTCATGAATTTTTTTGATTTTTTATCGAGCGTATTTCTGAGTTTAGTGATACCGGGTATGGTATTTTCCATCAGCATTTTGTAGGCAGCGATGTGCATAGCGGTAGGGAAGGTATCGTTGCTACTTTGGCTTTTATTTACATCATCGTTGGGGTGTAGGCATTTTTCTTTGTCTTTGAGTTTGCCACCGGAGAGTACGTGCCCGCGGTAGGCTATCACTTCGTTGACATTCATATTACTTTGGGTACCGCTTCCTGTTTGCCATACCACTAGTGGGAAGGCATCGCTATGTTGATTATCGAGTATTTCGTCGCATACTTTTCCTATGAGATCTGCTTTTTCTTTGCTGAGTACTTTGCATTCATAGTTGGTGATAGCGGCGGCTTTTTTGAGATAGGCAAAAGCATGGATAATCTCTTTGGGCATTTTATTGATATCCTGTGCGATTTTAAAATTGTCGATGGAGCGCTGTGTTTGTGCTCCATAGATGGCATTGATAGGTACTTGTACCTCTCCCATTGTGTCTTTCTCGATACGATAACTCATGAGTATTGTTTTGTTTTTTGTGTCGCAAAAATACTATGAAACGAATAATTTCTTCTTCTTATTTCTGCATTGTGTTTGGTGGGAGCGATGATTTTGTTCGTGTGCCGAGGGGCTGCCGTGCTTGGAAGGCGCCGAGGCACGAGGCGGTGCGGAGCTTGCGGAGCACGGGAGCGATAGCGTACCCTGTAAAGGACGGATCGAAGCTGAAGTGATTTGTCAGAGGATAGCCCCTGAGTAGATGTTTATGTGTTTTGTTGTTTTTCGAATGCTTGCAGGTGCAGTATCAATTGTAGTACATTTTGCAGCGATTGGGCGTTGTATAGGGAAGCTCTGAATCCTCCTGCTTGCTTGTGCCCATTGATGCCAACTATATTTTGTTGTTTGCAATACTGCCGAAAGGCTTCTGCGGTAGCCTCATGGTGAGCAAAGAAGCAGCAGTTCATCACACTACGATGGGGTGTATGCACGGGGCAATAAAAAAGGGAGTTGCGCTCGATCTCTTGGTATAAGAGAGATGCTTTGTATTGATTCTGTGTATGTAATTGTTGTAGCCCACCTTGCCGCTGCATCCAGCGGAGCATGAGCAGGGATAGGTAGATGGGTACAATAGGTGGAGTGTGATAGTTGGAACCTTTGCGGTGCAAGTGTGCTAGCGAAAGAACAGGTGGCAAATGCTTAACTGTTTTTGCTAAGAGGTCTTTATTGACGATGACTAGACTCATGCCGGCGATACCAATATTTTTTTGTGCACAGGCAAATGCTAAGTCGATGTGAGAAAAATCAACAGGGCGCGAAAAGAGGTCGCTACTCATATCTACCACCATGGGGCAGGGAGTGTGGGGCAGGATTTGATATTGAGTTCCGTAGATCGTATTGTTGCTGCATAGGCCTACATAGCTATAGGCATGAAGTGTAGTGATATCTATATCGGGAATACGTCTGTATCCGTCTTTCGCTGAGCTGGCTAGCATATCTACATCAGCATAATGTCGGGCATAGGTTGCCGCTTGGTGTGCCCAGTAGCCGGTATCTATATAGGCTATTTTTTGTGAGGGTTGATGAATGAGATTCATTGGTATGAGAGCAAACAGTAAGCGAGCACCTCCTTGAGTAATGATGATATCGTGGCTATCGGGCAATTGTAATAACTGACGGACAAGGATATGATATTCATCGAGGATATCAAGAAAGAGAGTACTCCTGTGAGATATTTCGGCTATGGATAGGCCATGCCCTTCAAAGTCGATGAGGGCATCGGCTGCGGACTTTAGTACTTCCGGTGGTAGACTCGCCGGTCCGGCATTAAAGTTGAGCACTGGCATTACTTAGTTGATTTTTTTGGATTTGGTAATCTCTTCTTCATTATAGCCGGCTACGCCTCCACTAACGGCCATCTTCATGGCATCGGTAGGGTTCATATCCAATGGTGTAATATTTTCGATATCCACAATCACGAGCATACCGCTGATGGCATAAGCATGGGGCATATACACCGCTACTTTGGTATCAAAGCCTATCTTACTCAGATCTTTTTGGGTGATAAAGCCTACTTGCAATACTTCGGGACTGGTACGAATCTTGACCAAAACCGGTTTGGTGAATTTTCGTTTTTCGCCCATAAAACTTTCCACTACATCTTTTACAGAGGTATATATAAACTTGACAAATGGCGTCTTTTCAAGTAGGGTATCAAAAAAGTCGAGTAATATTTTCCAGGCAAAAAAGGTACTCCCCAACCAGCCTAATAGCATGAGCGAACCTATGATAATTAAAAATCCTACACCACGTGGCACAGATGGTATCTGCGTATCGATGATATCGAATATAGAATAGATGGCCCAAGCAGTAACCGCTATAGGCGATATAATTATGATTCCTTGAAAAAGATACTTGATCAGGTACCGGATGATGCGATTCACAGATGCAAAAGTATAGCCTTTTTGTGATAGTCTCTTTGCCAAAGAAAATTACTACTTCAAACACGCTAACCTTGTTGTAATTTGAAGCTTCATTTTCTTCGGGCATGTATTACCTTTGCGCCATGCAGTCGATCGACGAAAAAATAGAACTACTCCGTGCGGAAATAGAAGCCACAGTGGTTGCCAACCCTGCCGATATTGAATCCTTTCGCATTCGCTATCTCGGCAGTAAAGGACTTCTTAAAGAATTGATGGGCGAACTGAAACATGTAGCTCCCGAACGTAAACGCAATGTAGGCGCACAGCTCAATGAGTTTAAACAATATACGGAAGCAAAGCTCGAAGCATTTCGAGAAGCATTTGGCACACTCGTAGCCTCTACGTCTCAAGCCAAAACGGATTATAGCCTACCTTCCTACCCTTCCGATACGGGTGCTCGCCATCCTATCTATACCACTATGAATAAGATGATTTCGATATTCGAAAAAATTGGATTCACTGTGGCCGAGGGTCCCGAAATTGAAGATGACTGGCACAACTTTTCGGCACTCAACCTGCCCGAAGATCATCCGGCCAGAGATATGCAAGACACCTTCTATATTCGCAGGAATCCCGACTGGCTGCTGCGCACTCACACTAGCAGTGTACAAGTGCGTGTGATGAAAGAAGGTAAGCTACCCATCCGCCAAATATTTCCCGGACGGGTGTATCGCAACGAAACCATCTCCGCTCGTGCGCACTGCTTTTTTCACCAAATCGAAGGCTTATACATCGATGAGAAGGTATCCTTTGCTGATCTCAAACAAACGCTCTATTATTTTGTAAAGGAAATGTTTGGCCCCGGCGTTAAGGTTCGTTTCAGACCCTCCTACTTTCCCTTCACTGAACCCAGTGCCGAGATGGATGTAAGCTGCTTTATCTGCGACAGCAAAGGCTGCAATGTATGCAAACACACAGGATGGGTAGAAATACTCGGCTGTGGTATGGTGCATCCCAATGTACTCAAAAACTGTGGCATCGACCCTGAGCACTACAGCGGATTTGCCTGGGGCATGGGCGTGGAGCGTACCACCATGATGCAATACGGTATCCGCGATATCCGTATGCTCTCCGAAAATGATATCAGATTCCTAAGCCAATTCAAAGGAATAGGATAATCCCAATTGCCTGATTATAGGCTGGAGCCAGGCTTGCTACGACTGCTCATCCACTTCCCGCTCTCCACGACTATCTCCCCGCCGGCTCTGCTCCATAGCTCTACGGCAGGGAGGATATCTGTTGCGATCGTGGCTAAAATTTCATCGTCTTCAACATTATTCATCAAGCCTATAATCCGAGATCTATCGTGCTTGCCAATAAATTCATAAGTTATCTACTCTACTTACTTTCCCTTTGCGTCCGGTTATCTTCACCAAATAATCTTTACATTTACTCCGACATTATTATTATTCTACCAATAACTGCTGTGTACTATGTCAAAAGAATCTATCCTCATCAATGGCACGACCTATACGCCAGCCAAGTTGCTCATACTGACCAAAACCTCCTCCCAATTTTCTGACTATATCGACGACCTGGAATTCGATATACAACAGCTTAAAAATAAATTAGTGCTCAAAGAGGAAAGCATTCAGGCGCTCACACTCAAAGCAGAACAGCAACAAATCGTGCTGGCACACTTCAACAGAAAAACAGAATTATCAAATAAGCAGAAAGAAGAAGAGATAAAAAAAATACATCGTAGCTACAAAAACAAAATAGAAACTCTTCGAAAAGAACTGCAGGAAAAAGAACTTTGCTCTACTGAAATATTGCTCCTTAAAGAACGAATAGAAAAGTATAAACACATCATCAATGTCCAGCTCAAAGCACTAGCCAAGTATAAAGACGGATACAAAAAATACAAAAGAGAACTGCACGAACAAAAGCAGGAAAAAGGACTACCCAAACACCTAAAACAAAAAATAGACCAGCTAGAACAAGACAATGATGCCCTGTGGAATATTCTCTACCAATCCAAACTACTCAATGAAGATCAGATCAAGCAATTGCAGGCCAATAATCTGGGCAAAAACAATGCCGCTGTAAACCTTTTTTCAAAACTAGTGCATCAGCTCAAAGCTCAAGATACTTTGGTTGTAAAATCGATCGAACTGAAAGAAAAACAAAAAGAATTGCACTTGGCTAACGAAAAAATAAGTGCTCTTCGAAATCTTCTGCTAAAAAATGGCGTCAAAAAAGCAACGATCAATAAGCATATCACCCAATACCAATTGCTATTGCAAGACGAGCACATGGAGGCTCACTGGCATGAGCTACGTAAAGATGAAGAACGTATGCAACAAGCGTATAAAAACATATTCTTGCAAATGACATTGCTGGAAAATGAAGTGGAAAACAAACAGACTGTGCTAGACCAACTCAGTCATGAGCTGAATGAAAAGGAGGCTGAAATACAAATGCTACTCTACACCAAAGAAGTCAATGAAGAACTCAACGTAAAACTAAAAAAACTCGTACTCATCCAACAGACCTATCTGGGTGACGAAAAACAAAAAAATATCTTCGCCGATTATGAAAAACTTAAAGAGAACTATGCCGATATGTACCAAAAACATCTCAAACTGGGAAGTGAACACCTGGCTTTGAAACGAGAATATCTTGAGCTAAAAAATGAAAAATCGAAACATCCCCCACAACAAGAAATTTTGGAGCTTAAAAAAATAACGAAGTATCTGGAAACCAAATTGCAAAATCAACATCGTAAAATAGAACTACTGTCGGCTATGCTGCCTCCAGCTACTGAGGCAGACGATGAAATTGAACAGTAAGATCGGGACTGTGAGGCTCTAATAGACCATTTGAGTATGTGACATGGCGAAAACTATAGATCATACATCAATACCCTTTCGAAGCTATTGACCTTGCATTTACACAATACTAACTCTGAACACACTATCTTTGCAGGCTATGATCGACAAATTGGAGGCTATCAAAGCCCGTTTTGATAATATAGGCGTATCTCTCACGAATCCGGAAGTCGTATCGGATCAGAAACGATTCTCGCAACTAAGTAAGGAATATCGCAAACTGGAAGGTATCGTGGATACGTACAAGCAATATAAAAATTGCCTGGAAAGTATTGATTTTGCCAAAGAAGTATTGGATACCGAATCAGATGAGGAACTGCGCGATATGGCTAAAGAAGATCTACAAAGTGCAGAGCTCAACAAAGAAAATCTGGAAGAGCGTATCCGACAATTGCTGATACCCAAAGATCCTCAGGATGAAAAAAATGCAATCATGGAGATCCGAGCGGGTACGGGTGGTGATGAGGCTAGCCTCTTTGCCGGTGATCTGATGCGTATGTATCTTCGCTATGCCGAAAATCGTGGCTGGAAGGTAGCCGTTGTAGACGAAAATGAGGGTACTGCGGGTGGCTATAAAGAAGTGATACTGGAGGTGATTGGTGATGATGTGTATGGCACGCTCAAGTACGAAAGCGGTGTGCATCGTGTACAACGTGTGCCGGCTACAGAAGCGAGTGGACGTGTGCATACCTCTGCTGCTACAGTAGCGGTGATGCCCGAAGCGGAAGATATTGACTTTGAGCTACGCGATGCGGATGTAAAAATGGAAACGGCTCGTAGTGGTGGTGCCGGTGGCCAGAATGTGAATAAGGTTGAAACCAAGGTCATACTTACTCATATACCTACCGGGACGGTGATTACCTGCCAAACGGAACGTACTCAGCTAGGCAATAGGGAGAAAGCGATGCATATGCTGCGTACTAAGCTATATGAAGAGCAGGTACGTAAGCAGGAAGAGGAAATAGCTCGAAGCAGAAAGACGTTGGTGAGTAGTGGTGATCGCTCTGCCAAGATCCGTACTTACAACTGGCCTCAGGGTCGTATTACGGATCATAGAATTAATAAAACGGTGTATACTTTAGATAGCTTTGTGAATGGTGATATTCAGGAGATGATAGATTCCTTACAGTTTGCCGAGAATGCAGAAAAAATGAAAGCGGGCGAGACGATTTAAGTTTTTTGATTTAAGTTTTTTGAACTTTTTGTTTGTAGTCATTGGAGAAAAAGCTGATGAAAGATTATTGGCTGAGGGGCTGCCGCATACGTAAGGCGACGAGGCACGAGGAGGTGCGAAGCTTGCGGAGCACGGGAGCGATAGCGTACCCTGTAGTAGGCGGATATTGGATGAGGTGTGGATATGCGTTGATAGCCCCCAAAAATTTATTGATTATGTAATTATCTATTGTTCTGGTATGTTAGCTGTGATGAGCTAGGGCATGATGATGATTTTGGTGATGCCGGGTTTTATGACTTTGGATAGTTCTTCTACGTCTTTGTTTTTGATGGCTACGCAACCGTCGGTCCAGTTGTGTTTCATATCGATTACGTTGTCGCCATTTTGCCATATTCCGTGTATGCCTACCATGCCTCCTATGCGGGCGGAGGCGGGTATGAGTCCGTTTTCTTTAGCGATTTCGTGGTTGCGTCTGGATTCTTCGTTGGGGTAGTCGAAAAGCATGAATTTTTGCCATTTGTCGTGGTTGCGAACATCGGTGATGGTGAAGGTACCTTCGGGTGTTCGGCGATCGCCTTCTTGCAGTTTTTGTTGGGTACAATTGGGGCCAAATACACATTTGTAGGCGGTGAGGAGGTTGCCCTTGTGATAGACATTGAGTCGGTATTTTGATTTGTAGACTTTGATAACGATTTGCTCTTTGTCGATGGTATCGGGGTTGAAGGGGCGATTGAGGG
>DAIUCL010000127.1:0-8181 GCA_036846185.1 Chitinophagaceae bacterium | reverse complement strand
GGTTTAAATTATATAAATTTCATTAATATAATTTGTTTAAATGTGTATTATTCTATACTTTCACAAAATATTTCACTACTGATAAGACACCAAACTGAATTATTTTGTTTATAAACAACAACTTACGGGTAAAAATAGACAGCGAACACAAAATACTTTGGGTAGGTATTGATTTGCAAGATAAGCTTTGCTACTCTATAGGCTTTTTAGATAATCTGACCCACGTCAAGGATCTGATAGTATACTTTATCAACAAGGAAGATATAAAGTATGTTGTTGCTTACTCTCTCAACAAAGGTGTGTGGAATCTGGGAGGCGACCTGGAATACTTTGTAAACTGTATCAGAGGCAACAAAAGAGCCGATCTGAAAAATTATGCTTACAAATGCATAGATCTGGTATACAATTATAACAATAACTACGACATGGATGTATTCTCCACATGCGTAGTACAAGGCAATGCCTATGGCGGCGGATTTGAAAGTGCACTTTCCGGCAACTATATCTTAGCCGAAAAATCAGCAAAATTCAGCTTTCCCGAAGTCATTTTTGGTACTTTCCCCGGCATGGGAGCTTATAGCTTTCTTACCAAAAAAGTGGGCTTTAACAAAGCCAATGAAATCATCAACTCCAATAAAACATACAGTGCCAACGACATCTTCGAAATGGGTATCATCGACGAAGTAACTGATGATGGCTTTGGAATCGAAACGATTTCTCGTAGAATAAAAAATGGTGATTTGGAAAAGTATGTATCCAACCCTTTCTTGTCCATATGCAACAAGGTGTCAAAACAAGAACTTATCAATGTAGTAGATATCTGGCTTGAAAAAGCATTTGAATTAAAAGAAGATAATTTGTCGAGAATGATAAAGCTAGCCAATATGCAGCGCAGAAAAGTAGAACAGATAAAATCTTCCGAACCGGCCATTGACAATGAAATGAAAGAAGCTGAAATCAGTAAAATGATCAATAGTTCCTTCGAAAAATAAGTTTCACCGACAAATCACCCTATTTATTGTTAATGTGTTTGAAATATTAATTTTGATACTTATTTTTGAATCAAAATTATCAAAAATGAAAAAGCTATTATCATTATCATTAGTATCAGCTATGCTCTTGGGTATTTTTGCATGTAACAAAGTGAATTCTCCCAATACTGGTACTAATCCTTTTGGAGCCAGTATTAATAACACTTCCACTTCAAATGTTGCTAATCCCCTTGACCTCGTTGGTAATGTACCTACTTCTTTTACTCAAAAAGTAGTGATTGAAGAGTTTACAGGCGAATGGTGCGGCTTTTGCCCCGATGGAGCTCAAATACTTGATCAAATTACTTCAAGCAATGCTGGAAAAATATATGGTGCTGCAATTCATGATAAAGACTGGTTAGAAATCAATCCATTCTACAGCCAAATCAAGACTTTATTGCCAAATACATATGGGTTTCCGGGTGCTACAGCCAATAGAAAACCTTACAACGGCGAAAACATCTTTGGTCGTGGATCTTGGGAAGCAGCTGCCACACAATTATTATCCCAAACTCCTGAATGCGGTATGGCTTTAGTATCCAAAGAGAAAAATGACATGTTGGATTTAAAAGTTTTTGTGGGTTATAATGCTAAAGTAAACAAAGCCACCAAACTTACCATCTATTTATTGGAAGATGGAATTGCACATGTTAATCAAAGTAATGCTACACCCAACTACAAACACAATCACGTAGTTCGTGAATGTTTTACTACCACTTTAGGTGATGATATTTCACTTTCTGATGTTGGTAAAAAATATACACTGAAAGAATTTAAAAACTTAGATATTGCAGGCAAATACAAAGACAAGTCAAAACTTCACATCTTAGCTTTTATCAACACCAATGGTGCTGACAAAAACGGACACGAAATCCTTAACGCTCAAATGGTAGGTTTGAACGAAACAAAAAAATGGGATTAAACTTTAATAGCTTTTATAAAAAACGCTCTTTACAGAGCGTTTTTTTTATTTTTACAAAAACATTTTTAGTGCAAGCAAGTCGATTATTGTTCCTTGTTATCTTTTGGGCTGTGCTCCATAGTGCTTGTAAAAAGGAAACTGTCACCCCAACGCCAAATGATACGAGTACCATACCTAATTTGATTCCTCCCTTTTTCAAAAAAAATATTATCATTGAAAATTTCAAAGGAGAGTGGAATCCCAATTGCCCGACGGGAGATGATAGCCTTCAAAAAATGTATCTACTGGATACTCATAAAATAATATGTGTGAACATACACCAGGGCGACTGGCTTGCGATCCCCTCCTTTTTCATGCAGATAAATTCATACCTAGGAGGTATCAATGGCTATCCTCGTGCCACAATCAACCGCCAAACTGCCCAATATGGTTCACAAATCGATTCGGTATTACTCAGTATTGTCAATTGGCGTGTAAATATCATGCCTTATCTTATACAAACTAGTAATGTAGGTATGGCATTAGAAAGCAAAATTAGAAATGACAGCCTATTTGTAAATCTATATTATGCAAGCTCTGATACCAACGTACAAAATTGCAAACTCACACTTTACCTAATCGAACATAATATAACGGCACAAAATCAACAAAGTGCCCCCACGTCACCATATGTTCATCATCATGTGTTAAGACAAGTACTCAGTCAATATTTAGGAGATAATGTAGTGATAGAAAACAAGAAGAAGTTAAAATCTTACAGCCTGTCACTTAACGGTACTAACTACAAAAAAGCCGACTTACAACTAGTCGCACTCATCCATTCAGAAGGTGCAGACTATAAAAATCATAGGGTACTCAACTGTATCAAAGCGAATGTAAGCCAAACTAAAAACTGGAATGAATAGCTCACAGTATATTGATCTTAGTACATTTGTAGTATGCTAAGCTATACTGAAGAAAACTATCTAAAATCTATTTTCCATCTGGGAAGCAAAAATGAGGAAAGAAGCACCTCTACCAATGTGATTGCCGATGATCTCTCTATCAAACCTGCAACCGTAACCTCCATGCTCAAAAAGCTAAGAGAAAAAAATTATATCATTTATGAGCGTTACGGGAAAGTAAAACTGACAGAAACAGGACGTGTACAAGCATTACAAATTATTAGAAAGCATAGATTATGGGAAGTATTTTTAGTGGACAAACTTCATTTTTCGTGGGATGAAGTGCATGAAATTGCTGAGCAATTGGAACATATTCAATCTTCAAAACTGATTGATAAATTGGATGCCTTTCTTGACTACCCAAAGTATGACCCTCATGGCGACCCCATACCTGACATAGAGGGTAGATTAAAACCAATCTCTTCTCTCACCTTATCAGATGCGCTTGTCGGCAAGTCATATACTGTAGTGGCGGTCAATGATAGTTCAGCAGAGTTTTTAAAATATCTCATGCAGTTAAAAATTACACTCAGTGCAAAGCTAGATATTTTAGAGCGAATTCAGTATGACCAATCATTACGTATCAGGGTTAATAACACTCATGAAATAATGATTTCCGAAAAAACATCTATGCAACTTATCATTCGCTAAACCATGAAAAAATCAAAAAAAAACTACTTGCAATACTTGAACCCGCTTGAACTATTGCAAACCAAAAAAGTACTTCAGACTCATCAAGATGTAAAAAAAAATAGAAAGCCTTCAGTAGCATGCGATTTACAACTTATAAGCTATTGTAACGAATATTATGAAGAAAAGCGTTTTGAAAATGCATCGACTTTTGATAAAGATATCATTGATTCTAATCGTAATTACTGGTTAAATCTGGATACAATCAACAAAAATAATGTTGAAACTATTGGCAAAAAACTTGGATACCATTTTTTGATATTGGATGATATCCTCACCACACATCAGAGACCCAAAGTAGATGAAATAGAGGGCTACTTGACCTGTGTATTGCAGATGCTCTATTATAATGACGAACTTAATGCGCTGGAAAATGAGCAAGTGAGTTTTATATTAAGTAATAATCTGATAGTTACATTTCAGGATGATTCAGACAGAGATGTCTTTGATGGCTTAAGACACAAACTAGTACTGCCGAATACAAAAGTACGTACCCAAGGGGTTGATTATCTTCTTTATGCTATGATAGATGCAGTAGTAGACAATTACTATTATGTGCTTGAAAAACTGGCAGAGCAAATTGAAAAGATGGAGGAAGAAATGACTGGCAAACAGAATGAAGATTATGTCATGAATCGTATCAATAACCTCCGAAAAGAACTCATATTTTTTAAACGGAATACGGCACCGGTGAGAGAGATGATTTCTAATATCATTCAAAGCGATTCAGTTCACATCAAATCTAATACAATAAAATATTTTAAAGATGTGTATGATCATATTCTTCAAATCAATGAGCTAAGCGAAAACTATAGAGACATGGTGATCAACCTTAGAGATTTGTATCTAAGCCAAATGAATATCAAGCTCAATGAGGTAATGAAATTCTTGGCTATAGTAACGACCCTTCTTGCTCCGGCTACAGTTATTGGCGGTATCTTCGGTATGAACTTTGACAGGATACCATACCTGCATCATCAAAATGGATTTTGGATTGCCACCATTCTCATGACCTTGATACCTATTTTGATGTTGATGTATTTTCGAAGAAGAGGTTGGTTTTGATCTAATATATCATTCTGAATCTGGTAGAAACGCTGTATTAAATTCTAATAAAATATAAGCAGGTAGATAATCTTAGTATCAGATGCGTGTTATCTGTATTAGTTGTATGGGAGATATAGGTAACTCTGTGGGGTGAATAAAGAGTCGTAATGGTAACAAAAATCACTGGAGAAAAACTCAGTGGGTATAAAATACAAAAGATAGTACTATTGAACAATAAACATGGTAATAGGAATGAACATGTGGTTGGGAAATATAAAGAGGAATTATGCATCCGGAGAGCCGCAGAGAGTCATAGAAGCGGGAGACTGCTGAGAGGGTCTTATAAATAAGATAAAATTTAATGTGTATTTTTCTATTATTAAATGTAATATTTCAAACTTTTGAAATTCAAAAAAAAAATTGTTATTTTTAATGGTTTATTACTAATTTTTAATAAATTTGATTTAAACCTACATTATGCAATAATGCAAAAATCTTCAAAATGTTTAGTTACTACACATCAATATGTTGCATTTGGAAGATTAATTAGAAGCATAGACCCAGCCTTAATTGCTACCGATATTACAAGAAATTGGTTTATTGCTCCACCTGCAACCCGAACACTTGTTACGTCACATACTTATTATCAACCAACAAATGTTCAAGTTACACCTGATAAAAAAGAATATAATGACATACTTGGAAGAACTATACAATCAGAGAAACAAGCTTATGATATCAATAATGCTTCTGTATGGGCAACAGAAACAACTGCATATAACAATAAAGGATTAGTAGTCTCCAAAATAGCACCTAAATTAATCAATGACCCAAACTTCACTACGACTTATACCTATGACTATTTAAATAGACTTAAAACTACTAATAATCCGCAAGTGTCTACTCAAGTAGATTACACCTACAATACAAATGATCATACCCAAACAGTAACGAGTATAAATATTACTGCAAATCAACAAAAAAGTATCACAAGCGACGCAAGCGGAAAAATGATAAAAGCGGAGGATGCGGGAGGTATACTCAGATATGATTATGATAGTAGAGGAAACCAACTTGAAATAAAACAAGGAGGCAATATTTGGCTATCAAAAATGAAATATGATGATTATTGCCGACAAATAGAATTAGAAGAACGCAACTCCGGCAAAACATTGTATGAGTATGATGCTTTTGGACAGTTAGTGAAACAAACCAATTCTAATGGTCACATTACAGAAATGATATATGATGAACTGGGGCGAATCATAGAGAGGACAGGCCCTGAAGGAAGTACTACGTATGAATACCTTATGGATATAGTGAATGGGTGCGAGCGAGTAAGCAACGCCATATCTATTTTGCAAGGCTTTGCAGGTGACTTTTATGAGTATATATACGACCAATTAGGAAGGCTACAAGAGAAAAAAAGTATTATCGACAATATTACTTTTGATAATAAGTATTATTATAATACACTAAATCAATTGAGCAGTGAAATCTTTCCAGGCGGTTTAGAGTTGCGATATGATTATAATAGTATGGGTTATTCTAAGTCTACGTACACTGACCCAAACAATATTTACTATACCGAATTAGCTAAAAATGGACTTGGTCAAACAACCCGATATCGCTTAGCCAACAATTTACTTTCGGATATCGTATACCAACAAGGTATTTTACAACAAAAGAATACAACAGGTATACAACAAGATCAGTATATATTCAATACTGGTACAGGAAATTTAACGTCACGGAGTAGTAACTTATTAAATCTAAACGAAACGTTTGAATATGATGTTCTGAATCGTCTTACCAAAACGCAAGTAATAGGGATGCAAGCCTATACTTACGAGTATGCCAATGTTGGTGGAGCTGCTAATAGTGGTAATACTCTTGGCAATATCAAACAAACTGATTTTGTACAAGCAACATATGGATTTGATGGAACTAAATTAAATGCGGTTAAATTTGTAGACAATCCTAATAGTACTCTTTTGCCTCCTGCTAATATCTCTACAGACCAACAAGATATTCAATATACCCCTTTCAACCGTCCCAATACTATGGATGAAAATGGTCATTCCTTGCAATATACCTATGGTCCTGATTATGAGCGAATCAAAGGAGAGTATACATTAGGAGGGACATTGCAATACACAAAATACTACCTTGGCAATACAGAAGTAGTGCAAATACCGGGTCAAGGCATCCGATATATAAACTATATTGCAGGGGATGCAGGATTAGCGGCCATAGTAGTTCGCGACGAAATTGGTAACAATGCCGTATACCCAACTTATACTGACCATTTAGGCAGTATTAACGTAGTAACCAACAAACAAGGTGCTATCATAGCAAGACAAAACTTTGACGCATGGGGTAATAACCGAAATCCACTTACGTGGACCTATAGCAATATTCCATCTGTACCCGACTGGCTTTATAGAGGATATACCGGTCACGAACATCTTCCACAATTTGCCTTAATCAATATGAATGCCCGACTTTATGACCCTGTAATTGGGCGGATGCTAAGTCCTGATAATTTTGTAGCGGATGCTACGAGTACACAAGCTTATAATAGATATAGCTATGCCAATAATAATCCATTGATTTATACAGACCCAGATGGAAATTTGCCTATTTTAGCTGCTGCAGTGGTTGGTGCTATCGCAGGTGCATATATGGGTGGTGTGATAGCCAATGGAGGTCAATTGAATCCTGTTAAATGGGACATGAATATTAAAACTTTAAATTATTCAGTATTTGGGGGACTTATAGGATCTGCATCTGGTGCTTTAAGTTATACCATTGCTGGAAGTGGTATCATAGCGTCAAATACTCTTGGTATTGCAACCTCGTCAACATTATTTTCTGGCGGAATGGAATTGCTATCAAATGGTTCACACAATTTTACTTTGGGCTTTGGATTTGTCTCTTGGTCAGAACATGATGGTTTCAGAGGACTTTGGAATTGGAAGGATTTAAGTACTATGGAAAAAATCGGATTTACAGTAGGTGCCTTGGCAAACTTTCAGGACATTGTTGCAATGAACTCTGGCACTTCAATTACCTTAAAATCCAGACCTAAGTTGACAGGGCATAGTGAAATTAATGGAGATGCTATAAATATTTCGGTAGGCCCATGTAGCGATCCATATCCTGATCTAAATGGAATGAAATGGGAATATCAATTTTTGAAACAACAATTAAAAGGGAATCCCTCAATTGGAGACAACCAATCTTATATTTTGAGTTCTCAAAAGAGTTATAAAACCCACATCAACAATGTCAATGGAAATATCTTAAGGGGGCTTACAACTAAATTAAATTCAGGAAAAATGTTGATTGGTGGTAGAAGATTAATTTATGGAGCTAACTTTGGTTGTGTTAACTACACATCACGGGCATTATTTCTTTCAGGCGTTTTAAATATAAATGCAATTCTTCCAATCACTGCACCAGTTTTACTTAGCATGGAAATAGGTTTAAGAAATGCATTTATTTATGCTTACCCCTCACTTATAACTAATAGATAATACAACAA
>DAIUCL010000126.1:0-8395 GCA_036846185.1 Chitinophagaceae bacterium | reverse complement strand
GATTATATCTTATCAAACAAATTATATAGATTCATATTTTTAGTAAACATTCTAATCAGCATTTTTGGCATGGTTTTTATTTTATATATAAAAACTGTTGCGGATGAAACATTCAATCTACTTACTATTTTTTCTCTTTGCAACTTCAAACTTCTCTAGCCTTGCACAAAACAATTACTATGATATGGGCTCTAATGCATCCTACACATTACAGCCTGGTGAGACACTCACCATCATGCAAGGTGCTTTTACTGGCTCTATTATCGGTATGGCAGATGATGCTGTGATCAAAGTAGAACCTGGTGCTGAATTCAGACCGGCGTTTATGAGCAACTCGCAAGGTCTTTTAAAAAATCACGGCAACACCATTTTTAACAACAGCTGTATATGGAACAATGGTTTCAGCCTTATCAACGACTCAGCTGCTCATCTAGAAATTAATGCTTCCCAAATTATCAATGGTGCCATCTACATCGTCAATGATTATCATGGAGATATATTAATTAATACTCCCCTGAATCTGCCCCAGGGCTCTCGCCTAGCCAACGAGGGGCTTTTGCGAACCAATGCTCATTTTACACTCGATGCCAACACCTTACTCAGCAATGAGGGGATAATTTACATCTATGGTGATTATACTACCCAAGGCGAAACTTTCAATGGTGGCATCATCAAAGTCTACGGATACAGCACCCTAGGACAAAATGCCATGTTTATCAACAAATGTACCTTCTTGAGCCAACTTAGCATCAGCAACAACAGTTCTAAATTTGAAAACTGGGGCTTTATACATATTTTCGATGAGTCGCCCCAAAACAATAATCGCTTCATCAACAATACTGAATTATACAACAATGCTGATGCGGTGATTCAAATGCAACATTTTACCAACCTAGCCAGCGTCATCGGCAGTGGTACGTTTATAGCCAATGGCGATACCAAAAATTGGGGTAGCTTCGGATACGATGGAGGAGGTATCAACTTTTATGATGCCAGCTCAAACCAATCCACTCTCTTCGATGATGAATATATAAGCCCTCATATATCTGTCAATCGTATCGAAATAGGTCAGTTTGACACCAATTATATTGCATCTAGTTGCAACAATATGAGCTTCCCTACCAGTGTATCCACCACCCTACCTGTCATACTCGATCAGTTTGGTGCTATCGTCAAGGACTGTATTCCGCAGCTAGAATGGGTGACCCTTCATGAATCCAATAGTGCCTATTTTGAGATAGAACGCAAAGGAATGAAAGACCATGGTTTTGTAAAAGTAGGCAGAGTCGAAGCACAAATCAATAGCGCTCTTACTACACAATACTACTTTAGCGATGCCAGCGCTCTCAACGATAAGTACCAGTATCGACTCAAAATGATTGACCTCGATGGTAGCCACTCTTACAGTCGGGTGATACATACCAGTGTTGCATGCTATAGCGAGACGGATATTCTGCTATTTCCCAATCCGACAACGAACCGAGTTCAAATCTCACTTCATGCCAAGGAGCCCGATAACTACCATGTGTCTGTATACAACCTGATGGGGCAATGCCTTTATCAACAAAATTTTGATTTCCAAACCGGCTTAGCACAATTCAATATCGATGTAAGCAGATGGAGTAAGGGCAATTACCTCCTACATATTCAAGACTCTTATCACAAAAAAGTGTTTCAGTTCGCTAAATTCTAATATTTCATTTCACCATAATGATAATTAGGAGCTCGGCTCAATTGCCCTCCTCAACCACTTCGTGCTCTTCGCTTGTATCTCCCTCCTACCCACCCTCATGGCCACACTAAGGAGGGAGGATACCGCTGCGATCACGGCTAGTCTTCATCGTCTTATACAATGGTCATCAAAGGCAACAGCCGATGCAGGGCTAAAAAAATCCTATGATTATATTTTTTGAAATTTCGATTCATTTGAATAGGTCGATGTTTCATTTTTTTGGGGAGTTGATGGTTTGTGGAAGCTCAAACTATGGTGGGAAACGCTACATTGCCTGCGTGGATACATGCCATGTAGGCCACAAACCATAAGGAAGCAGACTACCAATGGTGGGATAAGCATGTTTTACGATGAATAATGATGTAGACGATGAAGACTAGCCGTGATCGCAGCGGCATCCCCGAAGCAGCATAGCCTAGTGCAAGGGGCGTAGGGATATAGCGGAGAGCACGATGTGGTTGAATGAGGATGTGAACGATGAGCTCCTAATAATATAGTATCGAGAGAAGAGTAGTTTTGTTGGAGTATTATCCACTAGTTTCGATACAACGTAATGCCAAATCGTAGGCTACTTGTATGGTTTGCTCCAGCGTATAATTCGAGTTGTCGATAACCACGGCATCGGTAGCTTGCCGCAGCGGACTGATAGCTCGAGTGGCATCGAGGTGATCGCGATGTGCCAAATTTTCGGCTACTTCTTCTAAACTTATCGAGGCATTAGTTTGTTTTAGCTCTTGATACCTTCTTTGCACTCGTACTTGCCGGTCGGCAGTGAGATAAATTTTCAACTCCGCATGGGGAAATACGGCAGTTCCGATATCTCTGCCATCCATCACTAGCCCTTTTTGCCGGCCCATAGCTTGCTGCTGAGCTACCGCAAAGATGCGTACGGCTTCGATGGCCGATACTTCGCTTACCAGCTGGGATACTTGCAAGGTACGTATCTCATCGGCAACAACTTCATTGTTGAGTACAATACGATTTTGAGCATCAAAATTCAAACGGATAGATGCTAATGCTTTGGCTACTTGCTCATGATCTTGCCAATCGATTTGCTCACGAAGTAGATAGAGGGTGATGGCTCTGTACATGGCTCCACTATCGATGAATGTGTAACCAAGTCGTTTGGCTAGCTGCCTGGCCATAGAGCTTTTGCCGGTTGAGGAGAATCCATCTATGGCTACGATAATTTTTTTCATTGCCCTGCAAAGAAAAGTAAAAAAAGATTATTGGACTAGCTTCGCAATTCTAAAAGCGTTATCTCAGGCATGATACCCACTCTTCCCGGATATCCTATAAATCCAAAACCTCTGTTGACATACAAGTACTGTGAATCCTTTTGGTAGAGGCCAGCCCACTGTTTGTATACATATTGCACGGGGCTCCACTTGAGCCAGGGTATTTCTACACCGAACTGAAAACCATGAGTATGGCCACTCAGCGTGAGGTCGATGTCTTTATATTTGGTATTGACCTCCCCATCCCAGTGCGAAGGGTCGTGGCTTAATAGTATTTTGAAAGAAGAATCTTTTGCTTGTGCATAGGCTTTGCTCAGATCGCCATACGACTTAAAGCGGTTTTTGAAACTAGTGTTTTCTACGCCGATGAGACTGATAGTATCGTCGCCTTTTTGAAGGGTGACGGCTTCATTTAGAAGCAAGTTCCACCCCATTTTTTTCTGTGCATTTTTCAATATTGCCAGATTCTCTTCTTTTTCTTCTGCGCTATCCCATTGGTGATAATCGCCATAGTCATGATTGCCAAGAATGGAGTAAACACCCAAAGGTGCAGTAAGATTTGAAAACACATCGATGTAGGGCATTACTTCATCGGCGGTATTGTTGACAAGGTCTCCGGTGAAAAATATCACATCCGGGTTAAGGTCTAGTATTTGTTGAATTCCTTTGTTGACTGCCAATTTATTGTTGAAACTGCCGGAGTGTACATCAGAAATTTGTACGATTTTCAGACCATCAAAAGCGGGTGGTAGATTGGGGAATTTCAATTGAACTTGACGCACCTTATAATTGTAACGATTCGCCATACCAAGTAGCATGGTTCCAAATAAAGAACCGCTGATGAGCAAGGCCGCTTTATTCATAAATTCGGATCGCGACATTCCATTCACTACAGACATATTGTCGGCAGATACATTGGGCAAATAGGAAACGAGCCAATAAAAGAATCTGCGTACATCATCGACGAGCAATATTAAAGCAGCAATGGTCTTCATGATGAGAAAACCCATCGAGAAAGAGACGAGCGTATTTTTTAATTCCTTACTCATATCGGCAGTACGCAGATATGGAATGCCAAATAGAATTCCCAACCAGAGCAGCATGACTACCACATACAAAGTAATGATGGTGTATCGGTATATGGGTTTTATGTTTTTGACAGAGAAACGAAGAGCAGAGATAGAATAATACTCTATCAATAGTACGACACCAATAAAAAGTAGTAGACCGAAACCTTGAAGATTTCTCATATTAAAATTCTATAAAACCATCAATCTGAGAGTGAATCGCATCGATTGTATGGGTATTGATAAATTGATCTTGTGCTAGCTCAGAGGATACCAAGGATATGGGAAGCTTTTGGTGATATACATTCATTTTCATGTAATGACACATGTTCGTCATGCTATCCAGACCTCTCAGATTACCAGCACGACCGTTGGCAACACCTACCAGTAGGACTTTTTTGTGATTCCAACATTGCTTAATATCACTTATATCCATCATCAGTTTAAATATTCCCGGAAAGCTCCCATTATACTCCGGAAGCACAAAGATAAACTTTTTGGTAGGAATCAGCAGGTCATTTTCCAATTTCATGAAGGCATCATCTTTGTGGAATGAGGTAAAGTTTTCGAGCGACAACAATTTACTCTCCACTCCTTTTTGTGAGAGAAATCGCTGGTATTCTTTGGCTACTTTGAGAGAGTTGCTTCCTACACGATTAGTTCCTGAAATGATTGTATACATTCGGCAAAGGTATTCAGACATTATAGATATAATCATTGCTTTTGCATAAGATTAATAAATGTAAACTATATCAACTATTGAGAGAAACGAGATTTGTTTACAATGATCGCTTCCAACGACCGGAATAGATATAAAATGCACTGAGAGAAAATAAACTAAACCAATAGGTAAACTCCGAAGCCCACGCAAAGGGCAAACTCAAGTGTAATACTTCTACCACAGTGTATGTATAGATCAAGTACAACACGATCGCTATCAACTCAAAATACATGGTAAGCTTTGTATTGCCTGTACCTATCAAACCATTGAAGTATATGGTAGAAACCGACAACATCCAGGTAGCTACCACGACTATCCTTAGCGAGTCCACGCCTACTTTGGCCAAGTCGCTGTCGCTGGTCAGAATAGATAAAAATGGATATGGAAACAAAATCAAGGGTATACCCAAAAAAAGCGCAACGGATAAGCTAAGTATAACAATGCGATGAATCACCGGTATAACCTGATGGCTTAATCCCTGCCCTATCAAATTGCTCACCATCGAATTGCAGGTAGAAGCAAGCGCCCACGCTGCTATACCTACCAGGCCAAACACACTGCGCAGTACCTGCGATATAGCCGACTCCGCTTTGCCTATATGCTCTACATAAATAAAGAAAAACTCCCATGCCCCTATACTCAAAAAATATTGCAATATAAGAGGCGAAGACTTCTGAAGTACCGGCCACAGAATGCTCCGGTCGGGGCGCGAAAAAAATCGCAATGCATACTCTCTAAACTCTCGTCGATAGATGATAATCGAATATGAAGTAGCTGCAAAGCCCATTTCAGACAAAATAGAAGCCCATGCGGTTCCGTTCAAGCCCAACTCAGGAAATGGGCCGTGGCCAAAAATCAAAAAATAATCAAATAATATATTGATAATCGTTTGTACTAAGCTTCCGGCAATAATCATCTTGGAATAAGATGTAGACAGAAAAAAGGAATTGCCCAACTGAGCTAGCAATATAAATGGTAAGCCCCAGCAGCGGATGAAAATAAAAGAAATTGCAGATTCACGAATTGACTCATCCTGAAGCCCTAGTTGAAATATGTAAGGAGCCAACAAATATGAAATCGATATCAATACCAGACTTATACTCAGGCTCAACCACATACCCTGAGTAAAAAGCGACGCAAGTCCCTGCTTGTCATTCTCACCTGCCTTGCGACTCATGAGCATGAGCAAACCCGATGCGATTCCATATCCTATCATTACCATCGTGAGATAAAAAATACCCGCTATACCTGATGCAGCCAACATCGACTGTGTGTCAAATCTTGAATGCAATGGCGTATAATACCCCAAAAACAAGGTATTCGTCAGCAAATTAATTTGCGGAATAAATATCGCAATCGCTACCGGTAAGGCAAGCCGAATAATGTTTCGGTACGAATTTTCAACCTGAATAGTAGAGTGCGATACGGACATGGGCGTGCAAATGTACAAGCACTTGTGCTTTAAATCCCAAACCCTGGCTTATTACCATACAAAAAATAGTAGATTCGATAGGCAAAGTGCATTTGTTTTTCTATTATTGCGCTTCATAATGGGTCATACATATCACATAGTAGCTGGAGGAGACACGAAAACGAATACGTGGCCATCTTCATTTCAATGCACCCTACTCATCAGCAGATTCGGAGTAGGCCGCCTGCTCATCGATACGAATACCAAACAAATATTCAAACTGGATTATCATGCTAGTGACAAATCCTCGCTTACCAAATCAGACCTTGACGAATTGCTGTCGGAACCCAAATTGAAATCGGCCAAAAAAATTAACGTCTTTGTCGACACCCAAAAAACAACACTGATACCCGCTTCTCTCTTCGACGCATCCTACAAAGAGGCCTACATAGCCCCATTGTTTTCTCTCTGGACAGACGAAGTATTATTGCACAAACAAGTAGACGATATCTACTCCGTTTTCGCTATCAAAAAGATGACTTATGACACCCTTACTACTCGATTCGATTACACCATCGAACTGTCCGATGTAGCATCTGCTCTCAGTGTTGCCTATCCCAAAATATTACACTTCGACAAACCCTTTCAACTAATAATCGAAGTTACACCCTGTGCCTTTGTATGTACTTTGTACAAAAACAAACAGCTTCTCCTCTCCCAATCACTAGAGTATAAAACAATGGAAGATATACTACACTACGTAGCCTCATCCATTGCCTTATATCAAATTATACCCTCAGAGCTTGCTATCTCCCTGCATGGATACAGTACATACACCTCTCCATGCTTACAATTACTATCCAACTATTACGATCAAGTAGCTCTTATCGACTGGCCCGGCAATATGCTGATTCCGCAAGAGCTTCGAGATGCCGAAGCCGATATCCTTTTCACCCTTGTAAGCCTTTCTGCCGTATGAGAATCATAGGAGGGCACCATGGAGGTCGCCGATTTCAGCCTCCCACACACATGCCACATACCAGACCCACGACCGATATTGCCAAAGAAGGTCTTTTCAATATCCTCAATAACTATCTCGATTTTGAAGAAATATCAACACTTGACTTATTTGGTGGTACAGGTAGTATCAGTTACGAACTGGCATCGAGAGCCTGCACACAACAAATCATCGTGGAGCAAGATGCTAAAATGCACGCCTATATCAAACAGACCTCCAAGCAACTCGGTTTCGATCATATTCAAGTCGTGAAATCGGACGTCTTCAAGTACATTCAACATTGCACCCAACAATTCGACTTCATCTTCGCTGGCCCTCCCTATGCGCTCAAAAATATCGATGACTTACCCCAATTCATCCTCTCCCAAAGACTTCTCTCTCCCGATGGCATCTTTGTTCTGGAGCATACCCCTCGCAACAACTATGAAGACTTTCCGGGCTTTTTCAGAGTTAAAAACTATGGCACCACGCTCTTTAGTTTTTTTAGCTACCCCAAAGAGCTACAAACTGAATCGTAGTTTAATCATCTCACCTTATTACCTTTACCCTTCAATCTGTGTATCATGAATATCGCCGTTTTTCCGGGTACCTTCGACCCTATCACTCTTGGCCACACCGATGTAGTGGCTCGTAGCCTCCATCTATTCGACAAAATCATTATAGGCATCGGTGTCAATGCCAACAAACAAGCGATGTTTCCACTCGACAAACGAATAGAGTGGATTAAAAATATCTATAACCATACCCCAAAAATAGAAGTCGTCGCCTACGAAGGCCTCACCGTCAACTTCTGCCGACAACAACATGCTCACTTCATCATCAGAGGCATACGTAGTGTGGGCGACTTCGAATACGAAAAAGCCATCGCCGATATGAACCGCGTGGTAGCACCCGATGTCGAAACCTACTTCCTGGCTTGCTCACCACAGTACTCCTCCTATTCCTCCTCCATTGTGCGCGATCTTATCCGCAATGGCGCCGATGCATCCACCTTTTTGCCCCCAGAAGTCAAGCTCAGTTAATCTTCATTCACATTCACTCTCCTCACTATGCTCACTCAATGATTGGAGCTCATCGGTCGCACTTTCCTCTTCCATTTCAGGCTATCCGCTGCTATACCCTCGGCAGCCCACTCACACAGCCCATCGCCTCAGGTGATATCCGCTACTATCCTACCGTGTACCCACATCTAAAGCGATTTTCCACCC
>DAIUCL010000125.1:0-8439 GCA_036846185.1 Chitinophagaceae bacterium | reverse complement strand
TTGAATATTTGTTTTACGAATGACTATCAGAAGATAAAGAAGGGGAGTGTGGTGGAGGTGAGCTAGTCTACTAATTTGACTGAGATTATTCTTTGATGCAATACCTATTCTCGTAGGGAGTGATGAGGCAGGCACTTTGCCGAGAGGCTGCCGTGCCCGAAAGGCCGCGAGGAACGAGCGGGTCTGTAGCACCGCGAAAGACGGAAGCGAAGCGTACCCTGGAGGGGACGGATCGAAGTTGAGGCTTGTAGTGAGTTCACAGCCCCTAATGACTTTTTGAAATGGTTTCTACTTGACAATTGGTATCAATATTTGATTTGTCATAGCAATGAATTGCCATTATTTTTGTAACATTGTCCATCGCTAATAAACGTAAACGTATGAAAGGAAAAGCCGCCGCACTCAAAGAAGAAAAAATTGCTTTTGATGATTTCAAACTGGAAGTAATTCGAGATTATAAAATGGCATATCAAAGCCGCGAAGCCAGCTTGCTAGGTCGTAAGGAAGTACTCACAGGTAAAGCCAAATTTGGTATTTTTGGAGATGGTAAGGAGCTGGCGCAGATTGCGATGGCTAAGGTGTTCAAAGAGGGTGATTTTCGCTCGGGCTATTATCGCGATCAGACGTTTATGTTTGCTACAGGAATGAGTTCGGTGGAGAAATTTTTTGCTCAGCTCTATGCCAATCCCGATATCGAAGCAGAACCAAGTAGTGCCGGTCGTCAGATGAACGGGCATTACTCCTCTCGCTTTCTGGACGAAAAGGGGCAATGGAAAAAATTGACTGAATCTAAAAATTCGAGCGCGGACATATCGCCCACTGCCGGTCAAATGGTACGCGGACTGGGGCTGGCTTTTGCTTCTAAGCTTTACCGCAAACAAAAAAATCTGCATCAGTTCACCGATATGTCTGTCCATGGCAATGAAGTCTGCTTCACCACCATAGGCGATGCCAGCACCAGCGAGGGCCTCTTTTGGGAATCGGTCAATGCTGCCGGTGTTCTCAAAGTACCTCTGGCCGTATTTGTATGGGATGATGGTTATGGTATATCAGTACCCCGAAAATTCCAAACGACAAAAAATTCGATTTCGGATGCGCTCAATGGTTTTCAATATAACGAAGAGAAAGGTGGTATAGACATCTATACCGTGAAAGGCTGGGACTATGCTTCCTTATGCGAAACTTTTCAAAAAGGCATAGCCCGAGTGCGTGAAAAACACATACCGGCTATCTTTCATGTACAAGAAATTACACAGCCTCAAGGCCACTCTACCTCCGGCTCGCATGAGCGATACAAATCCAAAGAACGACTCGAATGGGAAAAAGAGATGGATTGTATCCGAAAAATGAGAGCCTTTATCATAGAAAATACGATTGCTTCGGAAGAAGAACTGAGTACCATAGAGCAAGAAGCCAAACAGGAAGTGCTCGATGCCAAAAAGATGGCTTGGGAACAGTTTATAGCACCTATCAAGCAACAAATATCGCAAACTGCCCAATTCTGTAATGAAATTATTTATGAAGGAAATCCTCAGGCAGAATATATCGCACACTGTGTCAAAGAACTCACCTCGATACGTGAGCCGCTCCGTAGAGATAGTATGAAGACGATAGCGAAAGTACTCCATGTGGCAGGTAGTGGACATGCTGTGGATCGCTTGCGAAATTACTACCTTTCGCTCAAGTCTGATGCTGAGGAGAAATACAGCTCTCACCTTCACTCTGAATCCGACTATGCTGTATCCAAGGTGCCGGAAGTGAAGGCTCAATACAACGGCGATGTACATCTCAATGGATTTGAAATTCTTAATCAATATTTTGACCATGTGCTGGCTACCAATCCCAAAGTATTTGCATTTGGCGAAGACGTAGGTAATATTGGTGATGTAAACCAAGGCTTTGCCGGTTTGCAAGAGAAGCATGGCAAATGGCGTGTTTTTGATGCCGGAATACGTGAAGCAACTATCATGGGGCAGGGTATAGGTATGGCCATGAGAGGATTACGTCCTATTGCCGAAATTCAATATCTCGATTATTTACTCTATGGCTTACAACCACTCAGCGATGATGTGGCTACCTTACAGTATCGAACCAAAGGAGGACAAAAATGCCCGCTTATCGTTCGCACCCGCGGACACCGCCTTGAAGGTATATGGCATAGCGGCTCGCCTATGGGTATGATCATTCATGCTGTGCGTGGAATCCATGTATGTGTACCTCGCAATATGGTACAAGCGGTAGGGATGTATAATACACTCCTACTTTCAGATGAACCGGCTATCGTAGTAGAATGCCTCAATGGATATCGCCTCAAAGAACGAAAACCCGATAACTTGTATGAAATGACTGTTCCTCTGGGTGTGCCTGACATACTTCAGGAGGGTGATGATATCACCATTGTGTCATATGGCTCTACCTTGCGCATTATTCAAGATGCCATCCGAGAGTATTTGGCACCGGCAGGTATTAGTTGCGAACTAATAGATGTTCAGACCTTACTGCCTTTTGATATTCATCATCGTATAGTGGAGTCGCTCAAGAAAACGAATCGAATACTCTTTGTAGATGAAGATGTACCTGGAGGAGCTTCGGCCTATATGTATCAGCAAGTGATGGAGCTGCAAGGAGGCTATCGCTGGCTCGATGTGGCTCCTCGTACCATGAGTGCCAAAGCTCATAGGCCTGCATATGGTAGCGATGGCGACTACTTCTCCAAGCCCAATGCAGAAGATATAGCCCAAGTGGTACTGGAAATGATGAGTGAATAGTGCAGACGATGAAAATGACTAATACTCTCAATCGCATACTGCTGTTTGCATCGCTTACGCTTCTCTATGCATGTAGTGCTAAAGAGGAAGATCGCATCATAGGTAAATGGCAAGCCGACCAAGACTGGTTTCGATTCAAGCAAGATAAGACCTATGACGGAGGGCGTACGATCGTCACACTGGTCAGCGGTTATCGCTATGCGATAGACCCGGTGGCCAAAGAACTCATACTCTATACCGACAAAGAATATCAGACTTACTATTTGCAATACCAACTGCAAGGCAATGATACGCTCCGTGTCAAAAACAAATTAGATAAAATAGACCACTGGGTAATCTATACCCGACAAACCGACGATAAACAAAAACCATAGAGATAGGACAATGCTCATCAAACAAGAAGATACACTACGCCACAAAGGACTGAGAAAACGACTGATCGACGAAATACAGGACAAAGGTATCCGTGACCAAGCGGTACTCCATGCCATGAGCAGCGTACCCCGACATTTCTTTTTGGATCCGGCTTTCGACAAAATAGCCTATGAAGACAGGGCCTTCAAAATAGAAGCAGAGCAGACGATATCTCAGCCCTATACGGTGGCCTACCAGTCGTCGCTGCTTGACGTGAAGCCCTTGCAGAAAATATTAGAGATAGGAACAGGAAGTGCCTACCAAGCATCGATACTAGCTGCTATGGGAGCGATGGTGTATACCATTGAGCGCAAGCGAGAGCTATACATGATGCGTTCTTTGAAGTATCCTTTGATGGATAAATACGGCCGAAAAATAAAATTTTTTCATGGCGATGGATTTGATGGCCTGCCCGGCTATGCGCCCTTTGATCGAATCTTGATAACCGCAGCGGCTCCCGATATTCCGCCGAAGCTTCTTGCACAGTTGAAGCCGGGTGGTATCATGGTATTGCCACTCGATACCGGTACGGAAGCCTCACAGCGAATGACCAAAATTATCAAAACAGCAGAAGGTAAAACGATACAAGAGCATTATGACCAATTCTCATTTGTTCCCATGCTCGGGGGCAAGGACTGAGTGGTGAGCTCTTATTTCGTCCAGCCTGGGGCGAAGTCGCATTTTCGATTTATTAAAAATCATATTGCCTTTATCGATGCCCTTGCGCATCTCCTTGCGCACCTCTTCGGGAAGCTTAATAATATCGGCACAAGTCTCCGAGCAGCAGTTTTGATAAGAAGATTTGCAGGTATCACATTGAATAAACAACAAATGACAAGCCTCATTCGCACAATTGGTATGCGTATCGCAAGGTTTGCCACATTGATGACATTGGGCTATCACATCCTCAGTGATACGCTCACCCAAGCGCTCGTCGAAAACAAAATTTTTACCTATAAATTTCAGAGGGAGTCCTTCTTTTTTAGCAGTTTGGGTATAATGAATGATCCCTCCTTCTACGTGATGCACCTGTGAAAAGCCATGATGCAACATATACGCACTGGCCTTTTCGCAACGGATACCGCCGGTGCAATACATGATAATCGGTTTATCTTTTTTGTCCTGAAGCATTTCTACCGCCATAGGCAATTGTTCTCTGAATGTATCAGAAGGGATTTCTATGGCATTTTTGAAGTGGCCTACTTCATATTCATAATGGTTGCGCATATCGACCACCACCACATCCGGATGCTCTATCAGTTCATTCAATTCGGCGGCTTTCAAATACTTGCCGGTTTTGGCAGGGTCAAAGTTCATATCCGTTATACCATCCGCTACTATTTTCTCTCTCACTTTCACTTTCAGTACAAAAAACGATTTGCCATCATCATCTACTGCTTCATTTAGTCGTATGTTGGCCAGGCCTTCCAGCGAATAAATATATGCTTTCAGCGTTTCAAATAGTGAGCTAGGTACACTGATTTGGGCATTGATACCTTCATGAGCGATATAGATACGTCCAAAAACCTTCATGGACTGAAGAGCGAGATACATATCATCTCTGAATCGCTGTGGGTCAGCAATGCTAAAATATTTATAAAAAGAAATAGTAGTACGAGCTTCTGTTTCTTGCATCAACCGCTCACGGAGCTCTTCATGAGAGATGCGATTTACTAAATGTGTGGCCATATACTTCAGTTTAAGCCCGCAGATAAGACGGGAAAAATTGATTAGCAAAGGTAAATACTTTATCAACTCAAAAATGTGATTCTGATCATATTTTGCAGATAGTAACAATCGACAAATGATTTGGGCGGCATACACGCTATCCGCTACAAGTCCTCGTGAGGGAGTCTGTGCTGCCTGGTCGTGGAGTGGGCTTCGTACCTCCGCCTCTCCACTCCCGTCATCACTAGTCTCCCTCCCTGTGGGCTTTTTGCTCCTATCGTTGCCGCAGCCCTTGCTACATACATGCCACCGGTCACAATTACATTTGTACTACCAACAAGAAAAATATCTCGGTACAGAAAGAGTGTCTACTACAACAATAATAAGTAAATCAAATAGAGGGTGTGTGTATCAGAACTAATTTTGAAAATAACATAAAGCTGCATTCTATTTAATAATTACTTTTTTACTTTGCCCCTCTACTCGAAGATAATACACCCCCTTGGCCAGTCTCGATACAGCCATTTCATCCTCTTTTGTACACAGTATGAGTTGGCCTATGGCGTTGTAGAGTTCTTTTGTTTTTCCTTGAGCATTTTTCACGGTCAATTTCCCACTCGTAGGGTTAGGATATACTTCTATTTCAACATTCATCATTGTCCATTCATCATTACTTAAAGGCCAGCAGGGACCCGGCTGAGGACCGAGATTAAAATCGGGTATAGTAGGTGGGGCGCCAAAACCCATATAAGTAGTATCATCTAAGCGGAAGCACTTGCGACAAAACTGGCAGCCTGCCCCTTTAATATCGGGCTTGTCTATCACACTCATTTGTTTATATTGTCCACCCCAATTGCCGATATAGATTCTGCCATCTATACCACGATGTAAAGAGCTATAGTACTGAAATTTGGCATAAGTTGTATCGGGACCTTGTTTAACATGATACCAAGCGAGACTGCTATCGGGTTGGTCGTATTCGAACTGATAGATATTCCATCGTTTTGAGATATAGACAAACTTACTGTTGGGCGAAAAACATACGCCTTGCATGAGGCTGTCGTATTTGTATTTTGGGTCGGGGCTGGGGGTGGTATCGTAGGGTACGATATGTATGCTTACATTGCTCAACTCGCCGGTACAGCGGTCAAAATCGGCTAAGGTGAGATGAGGGCATTTTTGTTTTATATAAGCAAACTTTTTGCCATCGGGGCTAAAGTCAAATTGCCCGGTGAGGTCCCATACTTTAGGGTAGGTATTGGGGTCGGTACCGGGGTAGGTTTGCACCCAGGGGCCTGCTATGCTATCTGGCGTTACCAAAAAGCGTATGACTTGGTTGGTATCGTACTGCCCTTGCTTGAGCAGCCACCAGTCGCGCCCATTGGCATGGCGGCATGCCATCATGCCTATTTTGTGCATTTCTTTACCACTCAACAACACATTGTTTTTGGATATTACCTTACCTAAGCCTCCATTTGCGTTTATATCTACGATATGGTAAAGAAGTATATCATATGGAGCCTTGCCCACGCCGGGTACTTGTGCTTTATCGTACGAACTATCAGTTACGGTAGGAATAATAACATAATACAAACCTGTATTTCCTTTTGGCAAAATAATAGAGTTTTGGGTACTTAGTCCATTTGGAAATGCATTGTGTGTATAAATCTTCACAGGCACCAAGCTATCTCCATTATCCATCTTTACACAATTACTATCATACAGCACCATACCGTTGCAAGCAAACAATACCTTGCCTGTGGCACTGTCGCAAATATTGCTGTGACCTTGCATAAAATAAGTATAAGGATTATTATATTTTCCAATTACAATAGGTCTAGATGTATCTGTAAATATAGCATTAGTTGCAAAAGGCCCTCCAAATAGCCAACTATTTCCAGATTTATTCTGTGCATTTAGTGTATTGCTCAGCATATATAGCATCCCAAGCATTATTAAATTTTTCATTATTTAATTATTGAAAGCTTACCTATAGTTTTTATCATATCTGCAAAGCCAACCTCATAGTGGTATATACCATTTGCAATATTTGGCAGTGGAATTTGAGACTTTGTATTGTAAGCAGCAAGCTCTGTTTCCAATATCAGTTCACCAATTGAATTATATATCCTAAAATATCCATTAGTTTTTGTTTCATAACTTATTAATACATATTGGCTAGCTGGATTTGGATATACTTCAATAACTTGTTCCATGTTATTATTAAGTACTTTTTCTATTCCTTTATCATTTTTTATAACCCCATTTTGTTGATTTTGTTGGGTATTAGCATCTTTTATTACATTTGCATATAAACTGTCAATATCCATATCACTATTATCTTGATTTTTATTTTGCCCCTGCATGCATAGTACACGGTCGTCCCATAAAGCATTAGGCTGCCAATGCATCCATAAAGTTCTAGCTTTCAATACTCCATTTCCACCTACATAAGGGCAAAGGTTGGCTATAGTGCCAATATCCTCTTTCATACTTTGTGGTAGGCTGTCTGCCGGCAATGCACTGAGCAATATAATGGCTTGGTTAATGGCTTGTTCGTTGAGTTCCCAGTCTTCCCCACTTGTTATGTTTGCATTCACCTGTAACGCTGCATTGTACCGGTCGCTAAAATTGCTACTATTGGTACTACTATCATACAATAATTGTATGGCTCGTTCTGTAGCTCTCAACTTACCTATATTTTGCAGTGCATTATAAGAATAGAAGTTTTGGTATGCGGCATCACTATTGCGTAGCAGACTATCCACATCCAAATCGCGATACACTTTGTACCTATCCATCCAGCTTGCTACTTCATCGTAATTGATATAGCTTATACTATCGGCTACTACATCGTGTATAAAGGCATGGTAGGTGTCATCATCCTCATTATTAGTATTGGGGTTGGCTATATTATTATTTGTACATAGGCTTGTGAATGAATTAGTATTATTAAAAACTTGATACTCCGCACCCCCTGCTAAAGCACTACTTTCATTAATATCCAACAAATTGGAATTGGTGAAAATTTGACCATTAAAATTTGGGTCAGTACTAAACCTAAACACCTTAAAAGGACCGGGGTTTAGGCTCAAATTGCCCAGCCAATTATTGGTGTTCACATATTCATTACCGGGTTCTATGCCTCCGGCAGCCGGGTCACCGAGATTTCCCAAGGTGCCGGGTTGAGTGGCAGGCCCATCTAGAAAGAACCATGCAAACTCATTAGCATCGTGCCGGTTAAAGGTCACTTTGTTTTTATCTGTAGTATTATTGCCCCATACATAAAATCCGTAACGAATATAATCGGCTTTGTTGCAACTCCATCGGCACCAAGGGCTATTATCCATATACATACCGTAGCTATTGCGTGCATTGTAAAGGGTAGGGCTGGCAAAGCCGTGGCTATTGTTGTCGTCAAAGTCGGCTTCGGTACACTTATCGGCCCATACGCCAATGAGGGTGCGAATTTTGTGGCTTTGGCTACTGGCGGTAGAGTTGGTGCTAAAGTGTATGGTATTTCCTTTGGTTTGGGTTTGTATATCGGCGTATGTGTTTAGTATGCCCACACCGGTAATGGTTTTTATAT
>DAIUCL010000124.1:0-8450 GCA_036846185.1 Chitinophagaceae bacterium | reverse complement strand
ATTCATTCGGAGAGCCGCAGAGTCCCCGAGGCGGGAGACTCTGCGGAGACAAAAACACTGCATCTGTATCTGCTCACGAGGTATGCCTTGTAGATGTGTCATGTTGAGTATAAAAATAACACCTGTTTCTTTATTTTTCGATTGGTTTTATCTATCTTCGATTGACGGATGAAAGTGAGGTTTTTTCACAGACTGACGTTAGCGGTAATGGTACGAAACCCCAACAGACTAACAACATTGATAAAAAGAATGGAGCAAATTAGACAGGTAATTAAACAAATGATTGACGTTTCGGAAGATGAACTAAACGACTTTCTAAACGGAGCTATTACCAAAACTTTTAAGCGACAAGAAATAATAAGCAGACCTGCCTCTATTCCAAACGAAATATTTTTTATCAATAAAGGAATTATCAGAGTTTTAATAACCGATAATGAAGGGACAGAACACACTATACATTTTGCATTAGAAAACCAATTTATTGCAGACTATTCAAATTTTATTCAACAGCAACCCTCAATTTATAGCTTGCAGACTTTGGAAGAAACCGAAGTGGTTATTTTGCCACGTTCCACTATTGAATGGGGTTACAAAAATTTAAAAGAAGGACAAAAAATGGGGCGATTGATTGCTGAGTATTACTTCATATATCAAGATG
Organism: Chitinophagaceae bacterium; assembly: GCA_036846185.1. Classification (GTDB taxonomy): domain Bacteria; phylum Bacteroidota; class Bacteroidia; order Chitinophagales; family Chitinophagaceae; genus OLB11. The sequence goes on along the minus strand of DAIUCL010000124.1, from coordinate 7,792 downwards.
ACAGGATTAAAAATAATTACGTCAGAACACCAAAGCAACGATATGACTGCATTACCGAAGTATTCCCAAACATACACAACAGAGTGCCGCAACATATGATTGCTTCCTATTTGGGCATTACATCTATACATTTGAGCAGACTGAAAAAAGCAGTCATTGAAAAACTATAAACATTTGTTATCGTTTAGCACTTCATAAGTAACCGACCTTTGCATTATGATTTAAATAAAAATTGTAATGATAAATAAAATCTTCACTTTCATTCTGTTGCTGTTTAGCATAATTCCAACAATTTTAGCACAAGAAAATGCTGTAAAGTCAATAATGACTAAAAAGTATGACAAATCTACCAACCTTGTGGTATGGCCCGATGAGTTTAATCCTGAAAAAGCCAAATGGTATGTTTACAACGAAATTGAAATCAGTGCCAAACCCGAAGCCGTTTGGAATATTTTAATTGATGCCAAAAAATGGCATACATTTTACAAAGGCGTACAAAGTCCAGTGGAATTTATAAATGGTACTACTGCCACAACTTTAAAAAATGGCTTAACATTTAAAATGCACACTATGGGCTTAAAACTTGAACCAATGATGAAAGAATTTGTACCTAATGAAAGAATGGCTTGGGAAGTAAGAAGAAATAATTTAACCGCCTATCACGCTTGGGTAATTGTACCAACGGCTAATGGTTGTAAGTTAATTACACCAGAAGCTCAAAATGGGTTTTTAACTTTTTTGCAAAGAGTATTTCAACCTAATAAACTATTAAAATTACACGATAAGTGGTTGAAATTGATTAAAGAACGAGCAGAAGGAAATTATACGACTATAACAGAAAGTGAAAGAATAAAAATGCAAGAAATTTTAAAAAAATCATTGTTGAAGTTTAATGAAACAGTAAACAACTTAACAGAAGCCCAACTAAATTTTAGACCAGCTACAGACAAATGGACGTTTGCAGAATGTATTGAACATATAGCATTAGCCGAATTAGAGTTCCCCAAAATACTACAATCAGAAATCCAAAAACCTTCAAACCCTGATTTGAGAGGAAAAATCAACATCAAAGATGAAGAAATTCAGCCAAAAATGACAAGTAGAATATGGAAAGCAAAAAGCCCTGAAATTTTTAAGCCTTCAAATAAATTTACCAATGCAAAAGAAGCAATTGAAACATTCCAAAATCAACGAAATCAAACGATTGCTTATGTAGAAACAACAAAAGACGATTTGAGAAATCATTTTTGGAAACATCCACTTACAGGTAAAATAGATTTATACCAAACACTTATTTTGATGTCTGCCCATTTAGAAAGACACATAGAGCAAATTGATAATATTAAATCATCGGTTGGATTTCCTAAATCTTAAAAAAATGAAAGAATATATTTTAGTAACAGGAGCAAGTTCGGGTATTGGTTACGAAATGGCAAAACAATTGGCTGCAAAAAACTATAATTTAATTTTAGTTGCAAGAAGTGAAGATAAATTACTACAACTTCAAAAGGATTTGCAAAACCAATTCAATATTGGTGTTGAATATTTGCTTTTTGATTTATCAGAGCCAAATTCAGCAAATGACTTGTATCAATTGGTAAAAGAAAAAAGCTATTTGGTAACAGGCTTAATTAACAATGCAGGTTTTGGCGACTATGGCAATTTTGTAGAAATGCCTTTGAAAAAAGATGAAGAAATGATTGCCGTTAACATTACAGCATTAGTTGGACTGACTAAATTATTTGGAGCAGATATGGTAAAAGCAGGAAAGGGACGAATTATGAATGTAGCTTCGCTACTTTCATTTCTGCCATTTCCTTACTATTCAATGTATTCTGCTACTAAATGTTTTGTTTTGGCTTTTACAGAAACCGTTGCAACCGAATTGCAAGGAACAGGCGTAACCGTAACAGCACTTTGCCCAGGCTCAGTAGAAACACCATTTCATACAGACGCAATGCGAAAAACTAACGCTATGAGTGCAAACAAACCTATGACGGCAGATATGGTAGCCAAAGCCGGAGTTGAATTATTTTTAAATGGAAAAGGTAAAAAAATAGTCGGTTTTATGAATTGGTTTTTGAGTAATTTACCAAGGGTAACTCCAGACAGAATAATGATGAAGATTAAAAAGAACTTAGCAAGTATAAAATAATGACGAACAAAACCACTACCGCTAACACCCAGCGGAATAGACGAAACGCCCTAAATAGTGAACGCCCCGGTGAGTGACCGGGGCGATTTGACTATTCCGTATTCAGCGCTTACTAGCCGTTTATTATAGGTGTATCTTTAGCTCATTAGGTACTTGGTTATTTTTCATGGTTTCTTGTTGTACCTTGTAACTTTATATTTTTTTAATAATGAAAGTGTTATTTTATACCGGTATTTTGGGACTGCTTATTTTTGAAATAGTCAATGTATATTTTATAATGCCATTACCCGGCAGCCAGCAGTTCAATAGTATTGATATTGCCTATTTTTTATATTCTTGGCGCTGGGTTTTTAGATTAATATCGGCTCTAATTGCCATTGTTGGATTAGTAAAAGCACAATGGAAATACAAATGGACTCTTTCTTTCCCGTTTCTTATTTTAGGAATTGTAGCCTACATGACCAATTTTATAATGGCCGCAGATGCAATGTTTAAACAACCGAATAAAGTAACCCTAGTAGATGCCAACAACAACAAAGTAGATACCAATCGCCTTGTAATTGGCGTAAGAATAGACGGAACTGCAAAAGCTTATCCCATTCAATATTTAGGCTACCATCATTTTGTATATGACACCATAAGTGGCAAAAATATATTAGTCACCTACTGTACTGTATGTCGAACCGGAAGAGTTTTTGAGCCCTTAGTAAATGGTAAGTTAGAACAATTCAGACTTGTGGGTATGGACCATTATAATGCGATGATAGAAGATGCTACCACTAAAAGTTGGTGGCGACAAAGTAATGGTGAAGCCATAACCGGGAAATTAAAAGGAATTAAACTAGCAGAAATCTATAGCACGCAAACCAGCTTGGCAAAATGGCTAGAGCTATACCCTCAAAGCATGATCATGCAAGCAGATAGTTCCAACATAAAAAACTACGATACATCGTACAGTTATGAAAGCGGAAAAAGCAAAAGTAAACTTACTGGTACCGATAGCACAAGCTGGCAAAATAAAAGCTGGGTTATAGGTGTAAAGCTTAATAATTTGAGCAAAGCATTTGACTGGAACGAACTGAAAAACAAACGAATTATACAAAGTAAAATTGGTGCAGTAAACATGTTTTTGGTACTGGCTAAAGACAACAAGAGTTTTTTTGCTTACGAAAATATCAATAATGAATCGGTCTTTATTATCGAGGATACCCTTTTCATCAACAAAAAGAGGTACAAACTCAATGGAGAAGGAATTGACTCTGTTTATTCTCTAATTCCACTCAATGCCTATCAAGAATTTTGGCACAGCTGGAAGTCATTTCAAAATACCACGAATCAATGAAAATAGATTAAGTCATTTGTAAAGTGCGTAATTTGCAAAAAAAGGTATTGAAACATATTTCACACCCGTTTAGTTTTTTATATACTGTAGCAAAGATTGTCAGTAACACTATCGAGTTGCAGTAATAGTTTGATTTATTGATAAAATTTACCTGAATTTAGTTTAAGCTATGCTTTATAACAGAACAATTCAATAACTCATTGCCTTAGAATAGTTACTTTTGTCTCCAATCTTACATGTATAACGACATATATTGCCCTCAAAATGAGTGATAATATCAAACTTGGGCTGAAAGAAAACTGGAAACAATTTACTTTATTGGTAATTATAAATGCTTTTGTGGGTGGTATGATAGGTATTGAACGAACTATTATTCCACAGTTTGCTGAATTGAAATTTAATATAGCATCCAAGACCGCTATTCTCTCATTTATCACCGCATTTGGACTTTCTAAAGCAATTGCCAATTACTTTACGGGAAGATTGGCAAATAAATTTGGGAGAAAATATTTGCTTCTTTTCGGATGGCTACTTTCTATACCTATTCCTTTTATTCTCATTAATGCACCAAACTGGAATTGGGTTGTCGGAGCCAATATACTTTTGGGTATTAGCCAAGGGCTGACATGGAGCAGTACCATCGTAATGAAAATAGATCTAGTAGGCGAAAAAAATCGAGGGTTCGCTATGGGACTCAATGAATTTGCCGGGTACTTCTCCGTAGGACTTGTAGCATATATAACTGGATATATTGCCAATAAATTTGGGATTAGTCCTTACCCATTTTATTTAGGAATATTCATATCTATTGTAGGTTTTTTATTAACAGCTCTTTGGGTTGAAGACACCAGAGTATTTGTAACAAAAGAGAGCAAAGCTCATTATTCAACTAAACTTCAGCATATTTTTTTAGAAACAACATTCAAAAACAAAACCCTGAGTGCTGTAACACAAGCAGGTCTGATAAATAATCTCAACGACGGAATGATATGGGGGCTGCTACCTATCATATTATTGTCATTGAATTTTGACAATCAGTATATAGGTATCATTACTGCAATCTACCCTACCGTTTGGGGTATAGGGCAACTCATAACCGGAAAAATGGCAGACCACTACCCTAAAAAAGCCATGCTCTTTTGGGGTATGCTTCTTCAGGGTATAGCCATACTGCTGATACCAATCAGCAATGATTTTTATGCTTTAGCTACTATTTCGGCTATTTTAGGTTTGGGTACGGCAATAGTTTACCCAACCTTTTTATCAACTATAGCTCAGTCTACAAACCCCTCCCAACGAGCAGAAAGCATAGGCACCTTTAGACTTTGGAGAGATCTGGGATATGCTTTTGGTGCTATCATGTCGGGAATTGCGGCAGATCTATTTGGGGTCTATTTTGCTGTAGCTCTAATAGGTGCAATAACCGTAATGTCTTCTCTTATCATTCACTTTCGTATGCCACAACAAACACCTTGACATAAAAAGCCTATTAAATTAGATTTTGTAATTCTTTCTAGAGATGATTCAAAGAGTAATACATGACTTTCTATCTATATTTTTACTCTCTATGATAATCCCACGCATCAAAAAGAATTTGTAAAAACTCATTTTCGGTAGTCGTTATTACTTCATCCGCTTTAGTTAGCATCATCGCAAATTTCAAAAAACGATTTCGCTCATCCTGTGTACTATCCTCATAGAAATCATCGACACATTGAGTAAAATGTGCTTTCCATTCAGAGGGTTTTAAACCACTGATGACCTCCATCTCATTGTCCAAATTTACTGTAAATGGAAACTCCTGAAACATATATTCTCGAATGACAATATCTTCATGTACATTGAATTGATTATCGACTGCAGATAACAACATTAGTATGTGATAACCCGCTATTGCTTTATTTAATCTTCTGTGTGGCATAAACTCTATTTATAAATTCGAGCTCAAGATAAGGCTCAGGTCTGTGTATTTTACGTTAAACTTTTGTGACAATATTTTACTCGTCAATTTTCCTTTGTACAAGTAAGTCGCCCCCAAAAGCCCAGGTTTATTAGCGATGATAGAATCAGCCCCACCTACCGTTTCGGTACAGGATATGATAATAGGCATCAATACATTACTGATAGCTGTAGATGCCGTACGAGATACAGAAGAGGCAATATTGGGTACACAATAGTGAATCACACCATGAGAGGTAAACACCGGATCTTCATGCGTAGTAAGATGAGATGTTTCAAATACTCCACCATTATCGATACTGACATCAATGATAACCGACCCCACCTGCATCTGAGATACCATCTGCTCGCTCACTACCATAGGTACTATACCTCGCTGAGGCTTCAGTGCTCCAATGGCCACATCGGCATTTTGTAGTGCTTTCCCTAGTTCGTTGGGCTCCAGCACCGAGGTAAATACAGCTTGACCTACCATTTTTTGCAAGCGCATCAGTCGATATATAGAATTATCAAAAACCTTCACTATCGCTCCACATCCCAGAGCGGTTCGTGCCGCATACTCTCCTACCATACCGGCACCGATAATGACAACATTAGCAGGTGGCACGCCTGCTATTCCTCCCAAGAGCACCCCTTTACCTCCATGGATATTAGACAAATACTTGGAAGCGATCTCTACAGAATGGACACCGGCTATTTGGCTCATAGATCGTACAATCGGAAAATATCCAGCCTGATCTTTAATACTTCCGAGAGCGATGGCAATAATGTTTTTCTCCATACATTTCAACAGATATTCCTTATGTATGGTGGGCATGTGAACCGGCGAAAATATAATTTGATCCTTTTGTAGCAGGTCCAATTCTTCCTCCGCTATAGGAGCTGTCTTGAGAATTAAATCAGCTTTAAAAACCTCTGACTTATTGTGAGTAATCATTGCACCGGCTTCGGCATACTCCGCATCCGAAAAGGAAGAGGCTTCACCTGCTTTGTGCTCAATAACAATTTTGTTGCCTAAATTGACTAATACCGACACCGCCTGTGGGGTAAGCGCAATCCGATTCTCCTGAAAAGAGGTCTCCCTAGGTATCCCAATAAAAAGAAACTTTTCTTTTTGCTGTACCTCTAAGGTCTCTTCTAAAGGATTATATGAAAATGAAACATTGACAATTGGTTTTTGACGAGAATCCATGGTTACATTGTTTTTGTTGTATGTAATTATTGAAACATGTGGTTTTATAAATAAATGGATTTGTTTGCTTATGTAAATTCTAGTTGCAAATTATCATAAGCTAATTGTATCCCTTCGGGGAGCTCTTCACAGACACTGGCATGCAAGCCTAGTTGGTGACTAATGTGAGTGAAATAGACTTTTTGGGCTTGGGTTTTACTGGCTATCTCTATGGCTTCAGAGAGTGTAAAATGCGAAATATGAGGCTCTCTTCGAAGTGCATTAAGTATTAATATGTTTGAGTTTTCTATAGCTTTCATAGTGGCCGGTGAAATGTAATTAGCGTCTGTAATATATGCTAATTCATTGATTATAAATGCTATAACTGGCATTTTATAATGCATCACTTCAATAGTTTTTAATCGAATGTCACCTATCACTATCTCATCCTTAGCTTGAAAAGTATGCAAATTAATCTCCGGAATACCCGGATAATAAACACCCGAGAATACATATTCAAACTCTCTACGCAACACCTGCTGCGTTGCCTCTGTGGCATAAATATCAATTGCCTTTTTCTGAAGATAGTTAAAGGCTCGAATGTCATCCATACCCGCAACATGATCTTTGTGTGAATGTGTAAACAACAAGGCATCTAATTTTTTTACCCCTGCGCGGAGCATCTGTTGTCGAAAGTCAGGACCACTATCTATGACAATTGTGGTAGTCTCAGATTCTATCATTACAGATGTACGCAACCGAACATCTTTACTATCGGTAGATAAACAAACTTCGCAATCGCATCCTATGACGGGTACGCCTTGTGATGTGCCGGTGCCTAAAAATGTAATTTTCATGAATGTGCTGCAAGATACAAAAACTAGTGTGATTATAATAGCAATGCAGCCAAACCATAATCTGCAAATAATATAAGCACACAACTTACAACCACAGAAGTAGTCGACGAACGCCCAATTTCGAGTGCACCTCCGCGTACATTGTATCCATAAAAAGCCGATATACTAGAAATAATAAAGGCAAACGTAAATGACTTAATGAGCCCAAATATCAAATTGAACGGTATAAACTCTCTTACCAATCCTTGTACAAATTGCTGCTCCGAGAGTATGCCGCTGTAGGTGCCTGCCAGGTAGCCCCCCCATAC
>DAIUCL010000123.1:0-8551 GCA_036846185.1 Chitinophagaceae bacterium | reverse complement strand
TTTGGTTTAGCGGCATAGTTATAACATTTCCTCCATTATGCATAATAATAATATGCTATATATATAACATTATTATAAAGTATGTTATATTCGTTAGCATTCATGCGGCCACGATAATAACGGAAAGCCCGGAACTATTTTTTGGATTTTTTTCTTGCTGGATAAGAGCGACCACAGGAAGCTACTTAGACAGTATAGAAAAAACCAAAAAATAGTGAGGACTTGGAGTGGATAGCGTGCCGGCCGCCCTCCTAATATTTTTATCTCATTTTGGCTCTGAGGTGCCAGTTGCCGGAGTTGTTATTGATGGGGGTTAGTTGTAGTTTGGCTTGTTCGAACAGGGATACCGAGAGTAAGGCTGCGGCTTGTTTGACTTCGTCGCTGTGTTGTTCTAAGAGTTCGGGTTTGTAGTAATTGGCGATGAAGTGGGTGTCGAATTGACCCTTTTGGAAGGCATCGTGCTGTATAGCCCAGTGTCCGAATGGCAGAGTGGTTTCGATACCATTGATTCGGAATTCTTCGATGGCTCTTTGGAGTCTTTTTATAGCCATGGTACGGTTTTCGCCCCATGCGATGAGTTTTCCCAGCATCGGATCGTAGTGTATGGGTATGTCCATGCCTTCTTCATAGCCATCGTCGACACGTATTCCCGGGCCTTGAGGGCGTTTGTAGATATGCAGTCGGCCTATATCGGGAAGAAAATTGTTGAGTGGATCTTCGGCACATATGCGGAGTTCGATGGCATGGCCATGGATGGCAAGGTCGTGTTGAGAAAATAGCAGAGTTTGACCTTGCGCTACGAGTATTTGTTGTTGTACGAGGTCGATACCGGTGATCATCTCAGTTACACAATGTTCTACTTGTAATCGGGTGTTCATTTCGAGGAAGTAGAAATTGAGCGATTCGTCTACAAGAAATTCTACGGTACCGGCACCATCATAGTTGCAGGAGCGAGCTACATTGATAGCGCATTCGCCCATGGCGTGTCTAATATCAGGCGTAAGACAGGAGGAGGGTGCTTCTTCGATCAGTTTTTGATGACGTCGTTGGATAGAGCATTCGCGTTCAAACAGGTATACATAGTTGCCATGCTTGTCGCCCAATATCTGAATTTCAATATGTTTGGGTGAAGCGACATATTTTTCGATAAATACGGAGTCGTCTTTGAAGGAGTTGAGGGCTTCGCTTTTGGCCATGTTCAGTTGTTCTTCCAGCTCATCGATATGGTGTACGATACGCATACCTTTTCCTCCCCCACCGGCACTGGCTTTGATGAGTAGAGGGAAACCGGTTTGGGTGGCTATTTGTCGGGCTTCGTGAATATCTTTGATAGGGCTATCGGTGCCGGGCACCATGGGTACATTGTATTTTTTGGCGGACTGTTTGGCGGCTATTTTGCTACCCATAGCCATAATAGATTCAGGGCTTGGACCGATAAAGGTGATACCTGCCTGGCGACATGCGGCGCTAAATGAGGCATTTTCGCTCAGAAATCCGTAGCCGGGATGAATGGCGTCGGCACCACAGGCAAGTGCGGTGTCGATTATTTTGTCGGCCAATAAGTAAGATTCAGAGGAAGGAGCAGGACCTATACAATAGCTTTCGTCTGCGAAGGCCACGAAAGGCATATTGTAATCAGCTTCGCTGTACACGGCTACGGTTTTGATTCCCATTTCTCGTGCAGTTCTCATGACTCTAAGGGCTATCTCTCCCCTATTGGCTACAAGGATTTTGTTCATTTGTTGTTTATTTGTCTTTCTCTAATTTAGAGGTTCTCAATGATATTCAACGACATTAGTAGAGCAGTGCTGCATATAATGTGCACATTAGAACCACTTTGAAACGACTGCGAATATACTATTCAATATTGACCACGTAAAGGGTTTTTAAGTGATGCTTATGAAAAGTATGGTTTACTTGATCAATTGAAGCATATGTTGTACGGCTTTTTCTAATTGTGTATCCTTCGCTTTCAGGAAGTCGGCATAGGGCAATTCGACTTCTATATCCGGCTCTAGCTGTAAGTTTTCTGTGGGTCTGTTTTCTTTTCCAATGGTGGCAATCATAGGAATTCCAAAGACCAATGTAGGGTCAATTTGGGTTTCCCACCATACGGCAGTGCCTGTACCGGGTACGGGTTTTCCGATGAGTTTTCCGATACCGGCTTGTTTGTATACATAAGGAAATATGAATGCATCACTATAATTCCCTTCGCTCATGAGCACACAGCTAGGCTTGGTCCATCGTCCCATAGGTTCGCCATCATTGAGTCTATTGCCTTGAGGCGCAAAATCGAGATAACGTACACCGCTCAAAAAAGTTTTCAAATCATCATGTAGCCATCCTCCTCCGTTGAATCGGGTATCGACTATAAGACCTTTTTTGGAGTAGTTTTCGCCCAATACTTCGTCCAACACATCTCGATAGCTGGCGTCATTCATTCCTTGCACATGTACATAACCGAGTTTGCCACCGCTAAGCGTATTTACTTTTTCGCGCATGATTTGCAGCCAACGTTTATAAAGTAAATCGGTTTCTTCGGCTATTGATATGGGTTTAATCACCATTTCTTGTTCTTTGCCTCCATCAGCTCCTACGAATGTAATGAGTGTATTTTTCTTGGTTTTTCGGTTGAGTAGACTACTCCAGTCGTTGACTTGATTGATACGAACACCATCAATGGCTACGATGATATCTCCTACTTTCAAGTTGCTCTCTGCATTTGAGAATGGCCCACCTTTAAGTATTTCATCTACTGTGAGTCCTTTATCTGAAGCCGATTCATCGAAGAGCAAGCCCAATGAGGCAGTTTCATCTGCACCATCAAATCGAGGACTATATCGGCCACCCGTGTGTGAAGCATTTAATTCGCCCAAAAACTCGCTGAGTAATTCCTGAAAATCATAATTATTATTGATATGAGGTAAGAATTGAGCGTAGTTGTTGTAAAACATGTCCCAGTCAATACCATGCAATTGTGGGTCATAGAACTTCTTTTGTACTTGTCGGTAGGTATGCCCTAATATATACTCACGTTCGGCATAAGTATTTAATATCATCTCCCCACTGATTCCAATTGCTTCCTGTTTACCGTTTTCATCGATTTTGGTAAGGCGTCCGTCTTTTACCACAAAAAGATTTTTGCCATCTTTACTCATTTCAATACCACTACCACCGCTGCCTAATTTTGCTAAGATTTTAGTTTCCTTCGTGCGGGGTTCGGTCACCCATAAGTCAAAGCCTTTTTCGAAAGCTGCCAGATAATAGAGTTTAGTACCTTCAGGATTTAAAGCATAATCACTAATAGTGGAGCTATTGATAGTTAGTCGTTTCGTTCTTTCTTTGAAGTCACTGGTAAGAAGATTCAGCGAGGCGACAGAGTCTTTCAATTCAGACGATGTTGATTCTTTGTTGTCCGATTTGTTTTCTTTGTCTTTTTTGTTTTTTTCTTCTTTTTCTTTCTTTTCTTTTTCTTCTAGCAAGGCGAACTCTTCTTTGCTCAATACGAAACGATCATATGCTTTTTGATCATAAAATCCAATGTAGATATCTACTTCCCTACTACCCTGATAGGCGTGACTTTTTCTTCCATTTTTGCCATTATACCAGGTCATGGCTTTGCCACCCATGGCCCATTTTACTCTACGCTGGCCATATCCACTAGGCATTGGATGTATTGTATTGCCATTATTTTTCACATCGATAAGGGCTACATTATCTGTAAACCAATTGCCTTCGCCATCATCACACAAAATGTATTTACTATCGGGGCTCCAGGCAAAATCCCAGTCACCGTCGGCATAGCTAAAATTATGACCTGCCGGCAATACGGTGCGGCTTTTTTGAGAGGATACATTATATATTTTAAGCAAATTTCGCTCTGATATATAGGCAATTTCTTTGCCATCAGGAGAATATTTTGCCTGAAACTCCTCTTCTTTTGTAGCAATTAGTGGCGACTCATCCACCACTGTAGATGCAAAAAAGTAAGGCTCATCAGCTCTGCGAATACTTGCTTTGTATATATCCCAGCTGTCATTTCGCTCAGCAGAGTATATGATACTTCTTCCATCAGGTGCCCATTGTACATAGCGTTCTTGCTGCGGCGTATTGGTGATGCGCTTAGTCTGCGTACCTTCTACGCTAGTCACAAACACCTCTCCCCTATTGATAAATGCTATTTCTTTCCCATTGGGCGAGAGAGCAAACTGCGATACCCCCTGACTCACCACCACATTTTTGGTGGCATCTTCTCTGCCATCGTTTTGTATAGTTACAATAATTTTTGAAGGCTTACCTTGTGGTGTTTTGGTATACAAATCGCCATTATACGTAAAGCATAAGGTACTATTATGAGCAATACTCAAATGACGAACCGGATGCACATCAAAAAAAGTTTGTTGCACAGGGCCTTGCGTTGTGTGCTTAAATACATTCAAGGTACCCTTTAGTTGTGATAAATAATAGACCTCATCCGTGCCACGAGCAAACACAGGCTCCAGATCTTCTCCTTCGTATGAGCTGATAAGGCGATATGTATCAGTAGCAATTGAATAGACCCAAATATCTCTGGTGACAGAGCTGGTATGATGCTTACGCCAGGGATCTTCATACCCCTTTCTGTCCTGAAATACTATTTCATCTCCTTTGGTATTAAATCTAGCTACATTCATACCAGCTTCGCTGAGTAATTCACTTCGGCCACCTCCTACCGCTACAGTATAAAGATGATGAAATAATCGGGGGCTAGGAAAGCGGATATTATCTTTACTAATCGTTCTGGCAGAAGTAAACATTATCTTTTTGCCATCCGGAGTAAAATCTTGTGGTATATCCGACGCACTATGATAGGTAAGTCTGGTAGGACTCCCCCCTTGCACCGGCATCACAAAAACATCAAAATTGCCATATCGATCACTCGCAAAAGCAATAGATTTCCCATCCGGGCTCCATACAGGATTTTTGTCATGAGCTTCATGTATGGTCAAGGGTGTGGCCTTACCACCCGATACAGGTACCAAGTATATATCTCCTTTATATCCAAATGCTATCGTACTTCCATCCGGACTAATAGCAGGATTTCGAACCCATTTAGCCGACTCCTGAGCGTAAGTATGTGTAGCATTCATCAAAAGCACTACACACAAGCATTTAAAGTAATTTTTTAGAAACATTTTTCGATTTTTTAAAGTTGCGCTAAATTAACACAAATACACAAAGAGAACCAAAATATTATACTCATTCATTTGGAGCTCATCGACACTACATCATTCATCAATCGTCTCGCTATCCATTGCTATAGGTCTTCGCAAGCTACGACCTATATCCATTTCTATCGAGGCTACTATTCATCGTCTGAAGCATTCTTCAGCCATCTGTAATTCATGGTTATCTATTTCAAAATAATGTCTGAATCGACAATTCAGGATACGAAACCTGTTCTAGAATATGTTTGTCAAAAGGATCGACATTTGAAGCCACCCGTTTCGATATAGTATGGAATTGCATTTCTTCATCCTGATAAGGCAATGCACATAGTTTTATCTCTCTCTCTGACAAGGTCGAATCCAACCATTTTTGTTCCAGATCGCGAGGCAATATCAAAGGCATCCTTTTTTTGGTATTGTGTATCGTTTCCATCACCCGATTGGCTGGAGTTGTCAAGAGCGCCATCGTTAAATATACTTCACCGGTATCTGTATCCAAGTGCTCCTCCAGAATACCCGCTATCGAAAACAAGTCTTGCCGGCACAAATACACATAATATGGAATCTTAGCACCATACCAGGTGCGCCATTCTATGAAGCCCGTACTTGGTACCAGGCATCGATGCTGTCTTATTGCATTTCTAAAAGAAGGTTTTTCAAATACAGTTTCACATCGAGCATTCAAATGTTTAGTTACTTGAGTATCCATAGAACCCAAACTCTTCTTGGGTACTAATCCCCACCTAGCCATTTGCAGTTCTCTAGGATTTTTTTGACCTATTACGGGCCAAAAAGGATGCGTAAATCCATTGGCATGATACACTTCTTCCCATAAGTCTACTTCAAAACTAGCTTCATAGTAGTCGGCTATTTGCATACTAGTTTTTTTAAGTGTATTATGATAACACATAGCCTATTCCTTTACTATGCTTTCTTGCTTTCCTTAGCCCAACTATCTTTAAGTGTAACCGTTCTATTAAAAACAAGATTTGATGGGCTTGATTCTTTATCTAAACAAAAATAGCCTAAGCGTAAAAATTGAAAACGATCAGAAATAGTTGCAGAAGCTAAAGCAGGTTCAACATAAGCATTGGGCACCGTTACCAAACTATGAGGATTGATGAGCGATACAAAATCACGTTCATCAGCAGCAGGATTTTCGACCGTAAACAGCCTGTCATAAAGCCTAACCTCCGCAGATACAGCATCACTGACATTGACCCAGTGTATCGTTCCTTTTACTTTGATTCCGCTGGTATCAGAACCACTTTTGCTTTCAGGATGATATGTGCAATAAACCACCGATACCTCGCCCTCATCATTGGTTTCATACGAATCACAAGTCACAATATATGCATGCTTGAGCCTCACACTCAAGCCTGGTCCCAGACGAAAAAATTTAGGAGGAGGGGCTGGCATAAAGTCATCACGTTCGATCCATAATTCTCGGGAAAAGGAAATGATTCTGCTGCCTTCACTTGCATCTTCCGGATTGTTTTCGGCTAGCAATTCTTCCGATTTAGATTTGTCATAATTCGTAATTACCAATTTCACAGGATTCAATACCGCCATTCTGCGTAAAGAAGATTTGTTTAAATCTTCACGAACACAATATTCCAAAAGACTTACATCAATGATATTATCGCGTTTAGCCACACCGGCCTTATCCCAAAACACTTTGATACTATTGGGGGTAAATCCTCTTCTTCGCAAACCACTTATCGTAGGCATACGAGGATCATCCCATGCACTTACATGGCCATCTTTGACCAATTGCAATAATTTTCGCTTACTAGTTACCGTATAATTCACATTGCCTCTTGCAAATTCATATTGTTTGGACGGAAAAATTCCTAATTGTTCAATAAACCAATCATACAACTCGCGATGCGGAACAAACTCTAGTGTGCAGATAGAGTGCGTAATTTGCTCGATACTATCACTCTGTCCATGCGCAAAATCATACATCGGATATATACACCACTGGTCTCTGGTACGATGATGATGAGCATGTTTGATACGATATATCACCGGATCCCTCATCAGCATGTTCACATGTTTCATGTCAATTTTCGCTCTTAATACTTTGGAGCCATCCTCAAATGTGCCAGCACGCATTTGCTCAAAAAGTGAAAGATTTTCTTCAATACTCCTATTTCTATACTTATTTTCTATTCCAGGAGTGGTCGGTGTACCTTTTTGAGCAGCTATTTCTTCAGACGTAGAATCATCAATATATGCTAGTCCTTTTTTGATTAGTGTAACGGCAAATTGATATAACTGTTCAAAATAATCGGATGCATATAGTTCATTATCCCATTGAAAGCCCAACCATTTGATGTCTTCCTTAATGCTTTCAACATACTCTGTCTCTTCTGTGCTTGGATTCGTATCGTCAAACCTTAAGTTACATTTTCCGGCATATTTTTGAGCTATACCAAAATTAATACAAATACTTTTAGCATGTCCTATATGAAGATACCCATTGGGCTCTGGCGGAAATCTAGTTTGTATGCGAGAATTATGTACACCTTTAGCTATATCCGATTCAATAATTTCTTCCAAAAAATTGAGAGATTTCTCTTCGCTCATAGTCTTATCATATTTTATAGCAAAAGTACAAGTAATGCATCAGAAGAAAAAAATATTATAGTTTACACTCAAGTTGCATATCACAAAAAAACGTAAGAAGTGTTAGTATTCTATGATATGTTAAATATTACCGATATAGAAGTATCAGATTTATATATTATCACCATATTGCCATTCGGCATACGATGTAGGGGTTTCTTCCAGACGAACCGCATAGAGTATTTTATCTTCAGAAAATTCATTTTTGATTTCATCGACGAAATTCAACAAAAGATTTTCGCAAGTAGGCTGATAAGGCACAACAATTACTTTTTCAAATTCTTTGAAAATTAACTCGGATTTGGAATAAGGAGCTTCTTCATTGATCACAAGTGCATGGTCGTATATATTCAAGATTTTCTCTTGGATTATTTTTTTTAAATCACCAAAATCAATCACCATCCCCAGTTTTACATCCGAATTATCTTGTATTGGGCTTCCAATCAGTGTCACTGTTAAGTGATAAGTATGGCCATGAATATTTTTGCAAGGGCCATCATAGCCGAATAAGGCATGAGCCATATCAAAAGAAAAACGTTTCGAAACTCTAACTTTATGAGAAGTAATCATAAATAAATGAATAAATGAAAGGTTGCAAATTTAGACTAGCATAATGACTTTTGATAGCTTTTCGATATTTAATAAAAGAACTTGTTACGAAAAAAGAATGAAAAATGATAATGTTAAAAAAGGGGAACACAGCTGTATTCCCC
>DAIUCL010000122.1:0-8764 GCA_036846185.1 Chitinophagaceae bacterium | reverse complement strand
CGGTGTACCATAGGCTTGTTAGAATCATTAATAATCGTACTACCACGCAAATGACGTTTACGTTTAGTCGCTTTTTTGTTTAGCAAATGGCTTTTGTAAGCTTTGTATCTTTTTACTTTCCCACTTCCCGTTACTTTGAACGTCTTTTTGGCACGGGAATGAGTTTTCATTTTAGGCATGTCGTCTAATTTTAAAGGAGTGCAAAGGTATATATATTTTTTAAAAAAATATCAAATTCATCAACTTTTTTATGCTTCTTTGTCAAAAATAACAAAAATCCAATGAAAAATGCCCTCCTCAAAATGCATCTAGCCGTTTTCCTGTGGGGTTTTACCGGAGTATTGGGTCGTGCTATTGAGCTCAATGAGTTTCCATTAGTATGGTATCGTACCCTTATCACCTCGGTACTGTTCTTTGTTATTCTTTATTATCGCAAAGAGTTTCAGCCCATCTCCCGCCGCGAGCTACTTCGCTTTTTGGGTATCGGCTCCATTATAGCCGTACATTGGGTCGCTTTTTATGGCGCCATCAAATACGCCAATGCCTCCATTGCACTCACCTGCCTCGCTACCGCCGGTATATTCACGGCCATACTCGAACCCATCATACTCCGCACCCGATTCAATAGCAAAGAACTATTCGTGGGGCTCATCGCTCTCATAGGTATGTACAGCATCTATCACTTCGAAATCAACTTTGCTACCGGCATCCTACTCGGCATCATCGCCTCCATTCTCAGCTCTGTATTCACTCTCATGAACAAAAAAATTGTAAATAACTACCCCTCCCGAATGGTGGCTTTTTACGAAATAGGAGGTGGCTTTCTATTCCTTACCCTTCTGGCACCTATCTACCTCCTCTATTTTCCCCAGATCAGCTTCGCTCCTAGCCCAAGCGACTGGTGGTGGCTCTTTGTACTCAGCTTATGCTGCACCGTATGGGGACAATCGTTGGCACTCAGCGCACTCAAAAAAATCTCCTCCTTCACAGCAGTACTTATGGTCAATCTCGAACCGGTTTATGGAATCATCCTAGCTATGCTCTTTTTCAACGAAAATCGCGAACTCAATTCCGGCTTCTACCTTGGCATTTTTCTTATAGCCCTCAGCGTAGGCTTACATACTTTTTTTATGATCCGCAAAAAGTAAATTACCACTTTTTTATCTCAGGGGCTCATCAGCAAACTACCCTCTTTCAACGTACACCCTTCCCTTACAGGGTCCGTTTCACTCCCGTACCGCCCTTGGGGGCGGCACCTCCTCGTACCTCGTCGCCTTGCAGGCAAGGGAGCCTTTCGGCATACAATCATCTGTCATCAATCCTTACCATCATGTCTGCTACCCAAAAACATATGATACATAAGTTAGTTCAATACAAGCTAATGGCGACGATCAAGTAGCATCATCCGGTCGTACATAAAAACTATGGCTCACAAAAGTCAATCGTATTCCATACTTCGCTACATTTCAAACTAAAGTTATTACAGATCCAAACCATGCTCCTTACCACAAGCCACTGCCTCTTCGTAGCCGGCATCCGTATGACGCAGCACACCCATAGCAGGGTCATTGTGCAAAACTCGTTTCAGACGCTCATCAGCATCAGCACTACCATCGGCTACTACCACCATGCCGGCATGGATACTATAGCCCATACCTACCCCACCGCCATGGTGTAAGCTTACCCAGCTCGCACCACCAGCAGTGCTTACCAGTGCATTGAGTATAGGCCAGTCAGCTACCGCATCGCTGCCATCTTTCATCGCTTCCGTCTCCCTATTGGGCGAAGCCACACTACCACAGTCAAGGTGATCACGACCTATCACGATAGGCGCATTGAGTTCACCATTACGTACCATCTCATTGAACAGTAATCCCGCTTTTTCGCGCTCTCCCATTCCAAGCCAGCAGATCCTTGCAGGTAAGCCCTGGAAGGCAATTTTTTCTTTCGCCATATCGAGCCAGCGTAGTAATCCTTTATTTTCAGGAAACAGTTTTTTAAGTGCTTCATCTGTCTTGTAAATATCTTCCGGATCGCCACTAAGAGCCACCCATCGGAAAGGACCCTTGCCTTCACAGAAAAGTGGGCGGATATAAGCCGGCACAAAACCCGGGAAGTCGAATGCATTGGTTACTCCACGCTTGTCGTGCGCTTGCCCACGAAGGTTGTTGCCATAGTCAAAGGTGACGGCTCCTTTTTGTTGCATTTCGAGCATTAGTTTCACATGAAGCGCCATCGTATCTAGACTTAAGCGGCTATACTCTTCAGGGTTCGTATCGCGCAGCACAGCAGCTTCTTCTACACTCATACCTTGTGGGAAATAACCAATCAATTCATCATGTGCCGAAGTTTGATCCGTAAGGGTATCCGGTATCACATTACGCACCAGCATTCTACTGAGTAAATCTACTGCATTGCACACCACCCCTATTGATACAGCTTGCTGAGCCGCTTTAGCTTCAAGAGCCGCATCAATAGCCTCATCTATATCCACATACATTTTATCTATATATCGTGTATCCAGTCGTTTTTGTATACGCCAAGCTTCTACATCGGCTGCGAGGCACACCCCTTCGTTCATAGTAATAGCCAATGGCTGAGCACCACCCATACCGCCTAAGCCGGCGGTCACATTCAGGGTACCACGCAAGCTACCATTGAAGTGGCGATTAGCAAGACTTAAGTAGGTTTCATAGGTACCCTGTACGATACCTTGCGAACCTATATAGATCCAGCTTCCGGCAGTCATTTGTCCATACATCATTAGCCCTTTGGCATCGAGCTCTCTGAAGTGCTCCCAAGTAGCCCATCGGCCTACCAGGTTGGAATTAGCGATGAGTACACGAGGGGCATCTTTGTGCGAGCGAAGCACTCCTACCGGTTTACCACTTTGCACCAGCAGGGTTTCATCTTCGCGTAGTGTTGTAAGTATTTTTAGTATTTTGTCAAAACTTTCCCAGTTGCGAGCAGCTTTACCCAAGCCACCATATACAATGAGTTCTTCAGGGCGTTCAGCCACATCCGGATCTAGATTATTCTGTAACATACGATAGGCAGCTTCGCTTATCCAATTTTGACAATGAAGCGTGTTTCCTGTAGGCGACTTGATGACTCGTGCTTGTGTACTGGTACTCATATTCGAATTTTGAGATGCAAAAATAGGGTTGATTTGTCAAAAGTAAGGAGATGCTTTTGATAGAGTATAACCGAGGCTTATGATAGCTATGTTATGTGTGCCCAAAATGGTGGTTTTATTATATATTAAAAACGTTATTGTGTCGGCTGTTGACTTTGCTCAATAGAATGGCTGCCGATGAGTAGTAGCCCCGATAGAAGTGGAAAGCCCACAGAGGCGACGGAGCCGGCGGAGGCGCATCGAGGACTTGGAGCGGATAGCGGGTGGAGGGATGAATGATGTACACCTCGATGAGCTCCAAAAATCCATTGCTCTCAAGATTCGAAGTAGTCACGCTGAAAAAGATAGTTTCTTGCATATTGATGTATATTTGTGGTGTGTCTTCACCCAATATCAACGGTTTCAAATATTATCTTCAACTCGAGAAATCGTTGAGTACAAATTCGGTAGATGCTTATGTGCATGATGTGTGTAAGCTGGAGCAATATTTGTCTATGCAAGCTGATTCGCCATCAATCGTAGAGGTAAAACGCGAACATATTGAGTCGTTTTTAAATTGGATATTTGATCTGGGACTTTCCGCTACTTCACAAGCTAGAATACTATCGGGACTGAAAAGTTTTTATACGTATTTGATGCTGGAAGATGTAATCAGCATCAACCCTACCGAGCTGATAGAAGCGCCCAAGACCCAACGTAGCCTTCCGGACACCTTGTCGGTTGAAGAGCTGGAACTGATGATAGGCCATGTGGATGTAAGTACTTATGAAGGTGCTCGCAATAGAGCGATTATAGAAACGATGTACTCGTGTGGGCTGAGGGCAACTGAAACCACAGAATTGCGTCTGTCTAATGTGTTTAGCCAAGAAGGTTTTGTGAGGGTGATAGGCAAAGGAAACAAAGAACGATTAGTGCCTATAGGCGAACAAGCCATACATCAATTGAACTTGTATGTGAGTACGCATCGAAGTCAGCTCCTTCCTGCTGCAAAGGGAAGTGAGGATATTGTATTTCTGAATAGAAGGGCTAAGAAATTAAGTAGAGTAATGATATTCTACATCATAAAAAAAGCAGCCGAAAATGCTGGAATCGAAAAGAATATTCACCCCCATACGCTACGGCATAGTTTTGCCACCCATCTGGTGGAAGGTGGTGCCGACCTGCGTGCAGTGCAGGAAATGCTGGGACATGAGAGTATCACTACAACGGAAATTTATACTCATCTGGACAGACAATTTCTACGACAAACTGTAGAACAATTTTTGCCTAAGTATCCATCATCTCTATCGGGCTTATAAATGGATATAATAGAGCTGATAATAATTTGATGATAATAGAGTGATAATCATATCACATGCACTTTACACTATGATAACACTGTAATGTTTATTTTGCTTATGCAACAGAGAGTAGTACAAGTTATCGTGATATCAGATGTGCATCTGGGCACTTACGGCTGTCATGCCACAGAATTGCTTCATTATCTAAAGTCGGTCGACCCACAAATTCTCATTATCAATGGTGACTTTTTTGATGGCTGGGCTTTTAGTAAATCGTATTTTCCGGCTTCTCACTTTGCGGTTATACAGTATATACTCAAACTGATAGGGCAGGGAAAACAAGTGATTTATATCACCGGCAACCATGATGATTTTCTAAGACAGTACAGTGACTTCAATATTGGCAACCTGAAAATTGTAGATAAAATAGTACTGGAAATAGAAACCAAAAAATACTGGATTTTTCATGGTGATGTATTTGATCGCAGCACCAGAGGCTATGCCAAATACTTGGCACTGATAGGTGGAAAAGCCTATGACTGGCTTATACTGGCTAATCGCTTTTTGAACTTTTTTGCCGGTATGCTTGGTAAAGAAAAATACTCCTTATCCAAAACCGTAAAAAAAAGTGTGAAGAAGGCTGTTTCGTACATCAGCAATTTTGAAGAAACTGCCATAGACCTAGCAATCCATTACAGGTATCATGGTGTGATATGCGGACATATCCATCAACCGCAAAAAAGACTTGCAGTAAACGAACATGGCATGACCGAATACCTCAATGCCGGCGACTGGGTAGAAAACCTCACTGCACTAGAATACTACAATAGTGAATGGCATATCTATCAACATGTAGCACGAGAAAAAAAAATAACATCGCTACCCAAAAAGGAAATAAATGTAGTGACCAATACCGAAGATGTGTCTATTAAAGATTTGAACACCCAGTTCTTGAAATTTTATTTGAAAAACGTATCAATGTAATTTCCATGAAAATCCTCTATGCACTTCCTGCTACCGGAAATGGGCACATAAGTAGAGCTATAGAACTTTATCCTCATTTATTAAAGTATGGTGATGTAGACATGCTAGTGAGTGGTCAAAATGCCCATCTTCGAGCACCCTTTCCTATCAAATATCGCTATAAAGGTATCAGCCTTTTTTACAACACCCGAGGAGGTATCGACTATGCTCAAATGGCTAAGCGAACGAATATGACTGAAACCTTTAAACATATCAATTCGCTTCCGGTCCATTATTACGACTGTATCATCAGCGACTTTGAACCTATATCGGCGTGGGCCTGCCATAAACGAAATAAAACGTGTTTGCAATGGGGACATCAAGCTTCATTTCACTACAATGAAACACCTAGACCCAAAAACAAAAAAACTAGTGGCGAACTAATTTTAAAAAAATACGCCCCCGGACATGAATATCTGGGCATCCACTTCCTACCCTACCATAGCCTAATACAAACACCTGTGATAGACTGTTCTTTGTTTCGCACCCAAAGAACTCTCAGAACACATATTGCCATATACTTACCCCACTATACCTTACAGTATCTCCTGCCTATACTATCGCTATATAGACAGCAAACGATCCATTTGTTTAGTAATGAAGTAAGCAATACGGCTATACACAATCATATCCACATACACCCTATCAGCAAAACACATTTCATGCAATGTATGACTGATGCGAGTATGGTGGTCACCGGTGCCGGATTTGAAACCCCGGCCGAAGCAATGTTTCTTCACAAAAAACTACTTTGCGTTCCTATACAACATCAGTATGAGCAGGCTTGTAACGCTGCAGCACTCGAATCATTGGGTATTAAAGTTGTACAGAAAATTAATCCCGACTTCCCTCACATTCTCGAAGAAGTGATGCACACTCACGTTGAATACCCATTTGCAGCTAACTATCATACAGCAGAAACACACTGCGCACAAGCCATGCAGCTCTGGGAAAAAGCACATACTACACCGACTACAAAAGATATTGATTTTTCATTGATCGATAATATGTTTTGTTGATACCTTTAGGGTATGAATCTTATACTCAACAACCGGCAGATTCTCGATTGGGATTTATACACCATACAGCACGAGCCCATCACCTCTATAGACCTTATGGAGAGAGCCGCACTTAAATGTACACAATGGATTTTAGAACATTTCACAACGAACCATAACTTTATAGTATTTGCAGGTCCGGGCAACAATGGAGGTGACGGACTAGCCATAGCTCGACAGCTACTCGATGCCGGCGCAGAGGTACAGGTACTCTACGACAAGCAAGTCAATGTCAGCCAGGACAATCAACATAATTATCTACGCTTGCAACATACATACCCTCATTCCATTCGATCCTATCATGACACACTATCATACAACGATCAAAGCATAGTGATAGACGCCATGTTTGGCACAGGGCTCCATAGTAGTTTACGTAGCCCATGGGCAGAACGCGCATTACGAATCAATGCCATGAATACTACTACAGTAAGTATCGATATACCTTCTGGCCTTTCCGCAGACACTTATATTGACTCCGCCGTGGTGGTAAATGCACACTATACACTCAGTTTTGAATGTTTTAAAATAGCCTTTATTTTTCCCGAAACAGGCCAGTATTGTGGTCAAATCATCTTACTACCTATCGGACTACACCCACACTATCTGAACACTCTGAGTATCCAAAGCATCCTCATGGATAAAGAAAGAGCACTATCGTTCTACAAAGTACGAAATCCTTTCTCACACAAAGGTAGTCATGGCCACACTCTACTGGCCTGTGGCTCTCGGGGCAAAATAGGAGCCGCTATACTTGCAGCCAATGCCTGTCTACGCAGTGGCACTGGACTTGTAACGGTTCTTATTCCTACCCAAGAATATCCCATACTAGCAGCAGCAGTTCCCGAAGCTATGACGATAGCCTATGACGATAACCACTTCCAGATAGACCTCACCAAGTATGAAGCAATAGCATTGGGCTGTGGCATGGGAACCCACCAATTAGCTACTGACATAGTAGCCCAATGCATCCAAAAATCAACAATTCCTTTACTACTCGATGCCGACGCAATCACTATACTCTCACTCCATCCATCATACTTAGATGCTCTACCAGCACAAAGTCTACTTACTCCCCACCCAATAGAATTTGACAGACTATTTGGTCATCACATCCACTCCTTTGCGCGACACCAAACTGCGGCAAAGCAAGCCATCGAAAGACAACTCTTCATTCTACTAAAAGGTCGATACAGCATACTATACTGCCCCAATGGCGATCAAATAGTTAACACCAGCGGCAATGCATCACTAGCCAAAGGAGGTAGCGGCGACACACTCAGCGGCATCATAGCAGCACTCATGGCTCAATACCGTGATACAGGCACGGCAGCCGCTTTGGGAATGTATTTGCACGGACTCGCAGCCGACTACTGCGCCTCACAATCCGGCATAGAAGCGATAACAGCCACCGACATTTGTTTGGCATTAAAAGAGGTATTCCACCAACTCAACCTTCAATCGAATACCAGACAATCACCTCACACACATACAGAATACTCATAAGCATCCCCCTGTAATACAAATGAGAAAACAATCGTTACTCGCTACTAGTATATATTTTTTGGAGCTCATCGTTCAACACATTGTTCATCCACTTCCCGCTCTCCGTTGTATCTCTTCCGCCTTACAGGACGGAAGAGGATGCCACTTCGATCGGGGCTAATGCTCATCGCCATATACTCTATTCAGCAGCAAATGAAGGAGGTAGTATTAATTTTTACTGGTTAGATAATTGGTAATTCAAATTCAACTTGTATCTGCTGGTTATCTCACAGGCACTTAAAATTCAAGTAAGTGTCAAAAGGATTACACTGTAGTATTCCGATTATAAATCCGTAATATTCCGACACGTCCGAATAAACGGCTGTAATATCGGCATTGTCATATCCCTTTGGCGATAACGCAGAAGTTGAAGATGTCTGCGAGAAGTGAAAAAAGAAATTTTAGAAGCAAGGATAATCGACCAAAAGGATTAAATACCTTGCTCTTTCTCAACCCAATGTAGAACATAAAGTCTCTAAATCAATAGTTAAAACATTAAACAGCAGACCCAAACTAGGTAAGATAGGCAATACAAAGTTTAGTAACCATAAAATATGAATGGTATTTCACAACAGCTGTAACATAACTAAATTTACAATTCCATACTAAAAAAGACATTGGACTTCAGATATTTGTTAAATATTTTTGAGTTATTAAATGTAAGTTGAATCGATAAGTGCAACAGGTTTTATTCCCTGTGGGGACTTCGTTTCGCTACGCTT